>JAISZP010000363.1 GCA_031269135.1 Deltaproteobacteria bacterium
CGCCGACTCTGGCTTTTCTTTCAACCGGTCCCAGAACTCCCGAGGACTTTCAACTGGCCAAAGCCGATAAGCTGATAGACCGCTGGCTGGAAACGGGACCCAGCTTCAAGAGCGAAAAACCTTTAAATTAGACCAAAGGTTCTAATTCGATTTTTAGTCGCATGCGATTTTACGATTTGTCTTAATCGCTCGGTCTGGGTACAATGAGTCGCCGCTACCCTAAACAGCGTTTTTTAGGCTGCCGGAAATGGGTTGCAAGAGATAGGGCGCAGGAAATAGTCTACAATAGACTCTCAGAGTTTTTTTCGAGGTTTTATCGCGCTTTTAGACGCGAACCAAAATTGATATGGCCAATCGACGCTAGGCTGCGGCCTACCGGTTTTCAGCGATTTGATTTATAAATTTTGCCCCTTAAGTAAGGGATGTTGAGAGAGATACATGAGCTCAAATCTACCCGAAAAAAAGCCCAAAGCAAAGGCCGCGGCCGCGCCAAAAAGCGCTCAGGATTCGGCGACAAGCCAAAAGGCCGCCAAACCTGTGCGCGTGATAACCGTATCAAGCGGCAAAGGAGGGGTGGGAAAGAGCAATATGACCTTAGCGTTGGCTTTAGCCTTAGCCGACTTAGGCCGCAAGGTCTTGATCTGGGACGCTGATTTAGGCTTGGCCAATACGGACGTGCTCTTAGGCATCAGAACCAAGTACACCATCGACGACTGGCTCAAAGGCGGAAAGAGTTTGTCTGAAATAATAGTCAAAGGCCCAAAGGGCATAAGCATCCTTCCGGCGGCCAGCGGTATATTGGAGTTGAGCGAGATAAGCGAAGCCCAAAAATCTAGGCTTATCGGCGAGTTCGAGCTCTTTCAAGACGATCTTGATTTTCTTTTGATAGATACCGCCGCCGGAATCGGCTCAAACGTCATCTTCTTCAACTTGGTGGCCCAGGAGCATTTAGTCGTCGTCAGCAATGAACCCACTTCCATAACCGACGCTTACGCCTTGATAAAGGCCCTATACACGAAACACAAACAGAGCAGTTTTTATCTCCTGCCCAATATGGTTTCCGGAGCCAAGGAAGCTAGAGCGGTATTTGAATTGATGAGTAACGTCGCCGGTCAGTACCTGACCGGGGTTTGTTTGGATCTGGTGGGGTATGTCCCCTACGATGAGTTGGTGCCTGCGGCTGTTCGTCAACAACAGTCTTTTTTCATATTGAATCCCGGCTCCCCGGCGGCCGTGAAGATTCTGGATTTGGCCCGTCATCTTATCGGTCGGCAACCGCCCGCCTTTGGGACAGGGGGCTTGGTGTTGTTTCTTAATCGGCTGGTCTCTCGGGAACTGGCGGTGGACTGATGAGTCAGCAACAAACATATGGGCCGAATTTGACCCAAGACAAGCCCGCCTGGCGTAGGCTGTCGATGACGGAGAAAACCGAGTACGTCGAAAAGTACTCGTCTCTTATCCGTTACATAGCCGACCGTCTGGTGTCCAGACTTCCCGGGCATATAGTCAAAGACGATTTGATATCCGCCGGCGTCATAGGTTTGATCGACGCCGTCGACCGTTTTGAATCCAATCGCGGGATCATGTTCAAGACCTATGCCGAGTTTAGGATTAAAGGAGCGATGATCGACGAGCTTAGAAATCTCGACTGGGTCCCCAGAACCATCAGGAAAAAATCCTCCGAGATTGAACGCTTAAATCGCACTCTTGAGCAGGAACTGGGCCATCCGCCCACTGATGAAGAGATGGCCAATGCGCTAGGCTTGGAAATGCCCGCCTTTCTTAAGCTTTTGGATGAAATCAGCTCCATAAACATCTTAGACATCAACGCCTTCAAAGTCGACGGCATCACCAATAAAGAACCGGCCGACTTATACGAAATCTTGGCCGACGATACCAATATCGATCCCTTGGACGCCATGGGCCTGGAAGAGGCTAAGCAAGTTTTAGCCGAGGCCATAGACGCTCTCCCGGAAAAAGAGCGGCTGGTGGTCTCTCTTTACTACCATGAAGATCTGACGATGAAGGAAATCGGGCAGGTGATGGGCTACACTGAATCGAGGATCAGTCAGCTTCATACCAAAAGCGTCGTGCGCATACGAAGTAAAGTCTCCAACTACTTTGAAAACAAGTCTCCTAAGTGAACCCTATTTGATCAGCGATTGAGAGGTCAAAGGAGTTTCTCGATTGGCCAAAAACTCCACCAAAGCTCCTCAGATTATCGACGACTGGGACAGCATACCGCTGGATCCAACGGCAGACGACTGGGATGACCCGCAACCAGTCAAGGCGTCGCTGGAAACTAGACACGCTAAAGATGGTCCGGCGCCGAAGGTTCGGCAAGGGAGCGTCAAAGCCGGGATTCCTGGCCCTGATGACGACAGTGTCGATCTAGCTGACGATGATGAGTTCGCCTTTGAAAAGGACCTTGATCTTGATGAAGCGCTTAAGGAGCAACTGGAACAAAACGGGGATCTTTGGCTGGACGGCCGCAACGAGACTGACGGCGAAAACGAAAGACGACCTAAGGATAAAGCAAGTTTGAATGAGCGAAACACGACTAAACAGGCTCAACAGCGCTGGGATGGCCCTGAGCGAAACTTCAGTGGTCTGGAACCAAAGCCGCCTAATCTTAGCGACGTCCCGGAAATAGAAGAAATCGAAGTGGATGACATCGAGCCGGGCGACGCTCAAGGCGAGGAAATCATGGAATCGAGCGAGGATCTCCATGAGCGAAGCGGGGGTCTTCATGAGCGAAGCGAAGGTATCCATGAGCGAAGCGAGGATCTTCATGACCAAAGCGAAGATCTCCATCAGCAAAGCAAGCGCCTGAGGGAGCGTTCTGATGGTTTTGTGCAGTCGGGTGATGATTTTGAGGAGCGGTCTGATGGTTTTGTGCAGCCTGCTGATGATTTTGAAGAGTCGGCTGATGGTTTTGAGGAGTCGGCTGATGGTTCTCTAGAGCAATCTGATGATTTTGAAGAGTCGGCTGATGGTTCTCAAGAGCCGACTGACAGTTTTGATGAATTGGATGATGTTATTTCTAGGCGACCCGGCGGGCAAAAGACGACCGATCAAGAATTTGGCGAACGACTAAAACCGAATCCAGAGCCGATGGATGCGCTTTCCGTGCGTTCCAACACCAATTTTGAAGATGAGGAAGATTTTTCGGATAGCCCGCAGCCAAAGGCTCGTCAAGACAATTTGGGCAGTGTTGATGATTTGGATGAGGAGCCTGCGATATTCGATCAAAATGCTGCGCCGTCTGTGGCTGCGCCATCTAGATCGTCATCGCGAAGCGCCTCCGATCAGGATGAAGAATCTCAAGGCGATCAGGTTGAAGATTTCGGCGAAAAGATAAAAGATTCAACTGATTACGATAAAGCTCAACTGGATTCCGAAAACTTGCTCGGCCAACCGGTAGCTAAACCTCCGGATGCGACTCAAAGCGGCATTTCTCCTAGAGCGCAGCGCTCTAACCGGTCTTCCGTCAATAACAACGAGGGCGATCAAGGTAGGGCGGACTTTCTCAAGAGTCTTCTTGACGGAGACTCGCCTGTTCCGCAAAAAGTTGAACTCGACTTGGACGGGATTTTCGATCAAGCTAAAAAGGAAATTGAAGAGCTAAGCCCTGATGCGACTCATCAGCCGGTGACAGCGCCTCTGCCGGAACCTCCCGATGAAGAAGAGGTTATCGATCCGAATCCTTTCTTGACTGAAACTCCCACAGTCAAGAAGGTCCCAAAGTATAAGATGGCTATTCTGGCCGGGACCTTGGTCTTAGTCCTATTAGGACTTGGCTGGGCAAGCTATCAAATATTTTTTAAAACAGAGCCGACTGCTCCGCAAATGAACTTGGAGCCTGATCCTTTAACTGTCGCGGCTCCTGTTCCGGGGGAGCTTGCTTTAAAGCGTTTTCTAATCGATATGACCCAGGATGATCAAAGCGTGGTGGTGGAGCTTGAGATAGTTCTTCACTACCACGATGCCGCCGATACGCTCTTGATTGAGCGGGAGCAAACGGTCATCAGAGATTATATATTTAGGATCACTAAGGCGGCAGGACCTGCTATTTTGAACAATGCGGATCTTAAAAAGAAGCTTCAGGCGGATTTGTTGACCACCTTGAATAACATTAGTTCGCTAAAATCAGACTCATCCGAGCCGAAACTGACTTACGTTCAAATAAGCCTGCTTAGGAAAAGATAGCCGTATCGCTTTTTTTCTGTTTTACAATTTTGGATGCATATTTTTAGCTCAGAAAGAGATGGCAATTGCTGTAATTTCTGAGCTATTATTTACTCAACTGTTGTTTGCTGAGCTGTTGTTTTTCTAAACTTGCGCCTGGGCGCTTAGCAAAGACATCTTCGTCGATTATGTCGCTTGCTTAAGGCCGCTGCTCTTTGCCGTCACTTCGGCAAAAACTCCGACGGTGCGCCGTAGCTCGTGATGTACGCGGCTTTCTGCGCTCTGGTGAGAGCGACGTAGAGCAAGCACTTCTCCGAAACCAAGTTCGACAGCC
>JAISZP010000364.1 GCA_031269135.1 Deltaproteobacteria bacterium
GCTGGTTTGAGCCTCAATCAGCTTTTCGGCGAAGCTCGCGATCACGCAGGCTCCCATGATGAGGGCTAAAACAACTGCGGCGCTACTTCCCAACCGGCGCATGGTTTCCTTCCCGGCGGCTGCGCCATAGACGTTCTGGGAGACCTGGCCGCTCGGATGACCCGTCAAATCGGAGTCGATGCCGCTGATCGCTTCGCCGGGGATAACGATGACCCGTCAAATCGGAGTTGATGCCGCCGAACATTGCGCCGGGGATGACGGCGCCGGTCTTGAACTCGAAGATGCGACCGACCCGCAGGCATGGGGAGAAATCAAGTCTCTGGCGTCGGAACGAGTGAAAAACTGCGTTTGTGCGCTTGCGCGATATATCTTGACAAAGTTCCAGTTCAAAGTTAAAATAACCATACTTGTCGCCTGCGGAAGGCGACAGCCCGAAGTCATGAGAAGCTGGGCCATATTTCACGGCGACGAGACTTATTCATCGCAAGACTTATTTATTGCAAGACTTGTTCATCATTGGACTCGCTCGTCATCAGCTCTAAAGTCCGGTAGTTTCCGGCGACAAGTTTAATTCGATATAATTTTGCCAATCAGAGAATACTGAAGGTGGAAAGGTTTCAATAACCTTTCCACCTTTTTTTTTGGCGGTATTTTATGGACGTTTTCGATTTAGTCGGCGACACTGCGCTTTTGACGCTCGACAGACTGACCGTCGACTTTCCCGGCGTGAGGTTGTCGGCTAAAGCGGAGTATTTAAACCCAAGCGGCTCGGTTAAGGATCGCGCCGCCAGAGCTATGCTTAAAAAAGGTCTGGAAACAGGTCTGTTGACCAAAGGAAAGACCATAATCGACGCGACCAGCGGAAACACAGGGATCGCTTATGCGATGTTGGGAGCGTCTTTAGGCTTCTCCGTGAGGCTTTACATTCCCGCCAACGCCAATAGAGAGCGAAAGTCGCTGCTTTCGGCTTACGGAGCTCAGATAGTCGAGACCGATCCGTTGGAGAGTTCCGACGGAGCTTACTTGGCCGTCAAAAGAGCCTCCGAAGTCGACAAGACGGGGCTGTTCTTCCCCGATCAATACAATAACCCCGAAAACCCCAAGACCCACTATCAGCATACCGGTCAAGAGATCTGGCGGCAAACCGAAGGAGAAGTCACGCACTTCATATGCGGTTTAGGGACGAGCGGGACTTTCGTAGGGACCTCGAGACGCCTTAAGGAAGAAAACAGCTCGATCAAAACGATCATCGTCCAACCGGACTCGCCCTTTCACGGGATAGAGGGCACCAAGCACATGAAATCGACCATTGTGCCTTCCATCTTCGATCGCAATCTTGTCGACGATGAGATAACCGTCTCTACCGAAGAAGCTTATCGAATGAGTAGATTATTGGCCAGAAAGCTTGGGATATTGGTTGGAATAAGCTCAGGAGCCAATATCGCCGGCGCTTTGAAGCTGGCGAAAAATATCCCACCGAATAGTTTCATAGTCTCAATCTTAGGCGACGGCGGCTCACGCTATTTGTCGGACGATTTTTGGAACGCCGGATGATTGAACTCAAAAATCAAGTCGCCTTTCAAATCAGAGCGGAGGCGGAAAAAACATACCCTTACGAATGCTGCGGGTTCGTGTTCGGCTTAGCCCAAGAAGATAAGAGGGAGATCTCCG
This sequence comes from Deltaproteobacteria bacterium, assembly GCA_031269135.1. Classification (GTDB taxonomy): domain Bacteria; phylum Desulfobacterota; class Desulfarculia; order Adiutricales; family Adiutricaceae; genus JAISZP01. The sequence goes on from JAISZP010000364.1 coordinate 1,672, forward strand.
CCGTGCTGCCTTCCCGAAATTCCAGGGAGCAAACTCGCCGGTCAAGGCGTTACTCCATAGAGCCTGAGGACTTTTTGGCGGCTGAAGTTGAAGCGAGTAGGTTAGGGCTTGAGTTGCTGGGCATTTTCCATTCTCACCCAGATCACCCGGCTGAGCCTTCGGAGTATGATTTAAAAACCGCGCTTCCTTTTTACTCTTATTTGATTGTAAGCGTGGAGAATGCGGCGGCTAAAAACCTCACCAGTTGGCTGTTGACAAGCGATCGCCGCAGTTTTCTCCAAGAGAAGGTCATTGAAGAATAGTTAAACATCAACAGGAGCATTATCCATGTCAATAACGCTTTTGATGCCCACCGCTTTAAGAGGATTTACCGATGGAAAATCCGAGATCTCCTTGGACGGCGAAACCGTCGGCCAGGTCTTGCTGGCTCTGGCCAAAGCCTACCCGGATATTTCCACTCATCTTTTTGACGAGGCCGGAGAACTCAGATCCTTCATCAACGTTTTCATTAACGGAGAAAACGCCAAAAGTTCCGGAGGACTCAAAAGGGCCGTCAAAGACGGGGAGACGCTCATGTTGGTCCCGGCAATCGCCGGCGGAAGCGCAAACCCCCTGGAACGGGGAAAACTATGAGCCTTATATCTGAAGAGCGTTTGCGCCCTTTGAGCGACGAGGACGTCAAGCGCTACAGCCGCCACTTGCTGCTCTCTGAAGTCGGATTGGAAGGGCAAAAGCGTTTATTGGCGTCTAAGGCGCTGATCGTGGGGACCGGCGGGCTGGGGGCGCCGCTGGCTTTATATCTGGCCGCCGCCGGGGTCGGGGTCATAGGGCTGGCGGACTACGACTTGGTGGAGACGTCAAATCTTCAAAGGCAGATTATTCATGGCTCCAGAGATATCGATCGTCCAAAAGTCGCTTCAGCCAAAGATAGACTCTTGAGCTTAAACCCAAACATCAACAGGAGCATTATCCATGTCA
>JAISZP010000132.1 GCA_031269135.1 Deltaproteobacteria bacterium
ATAATATGATCTTCAAGCTAAACAAACATCAAGTAACTTATGCGTTTTTACATTGTCGGAAAACGCTTCAAGCGTAAAAAGGGCTGTGAATTCTTTGTTATCGGCGAGTGAATCCCAATATTCTTTTTGTTTCTCAATAGTCGTAAGCGGCATCCTTTTATTTAGATTATTTACACAAGCTAAATAATACTTTAAAAACCAAATAACTTTATGGTGCTACGGACTGCCGAAACAGCCCGAAAAAGTCGCCGCAGAGAACCCGCTGGAACTCTGGCTCAAATTGTTCAGCGCGAAGACCGAAGAAGAATAGCTTCACATTAAAGAAACGGAGGCGCCGGTTATGAAAGAGGCTGGCAGCGCGAATCGCGCAGTTACGGATAAGCGAAGATTTCAGGCTTTGGAGCGTATGCGCGGCGACGCCATGAGCAATGCAGCGCCGGCGCCGGCTAAAGCCAGGCGACATGAACGGGTGAAAATGCAAGGCGAGCTTGCTGAACTAGCTGCGGAGCTTGCGAAACTTCAAGCGGAGTTTGCGAAATTTGAAGCGGAGATCGCCGAAAAAGACGAGGAACGCGCGCGGCTACGCTCTATGCTGGGCTTGAAAAAAGAAAAAACGATTTTTTAATTTGTCCTAATTTAAATCTTAACTTGACTTTTAGGCAAGTTTTAAGTACTTTAATGGTGGCTATCGAATGGGAGCGGTTTTACCTAGGGTGTGCAAACCGACCCTCTCTAAATTTTAGAGCCGGACAGGCAGGTGATATTGCTTGAGCAGCAACAATACGGGTATTGAAGTTTCAGTGCGCGACAATGACGTTGAGCAGGCCATTAAAGCACTAAAGCGGAAAATTGCCCGCGACGGTTTGCTTAAACAATTAAAAAGCAAAAAGGCGTATGAGAAGCCTAGTGAACGTCGCAAACGCAAAGAGCGTGAATCAAAGCGCCGTCTCCGCAAAGCCTTGGCCCGGCGAGCTCGCCGTACTCCCAGGAGCTAGACGATAATGTTTGTGGGTTGATTTTTTTGGCGACCTGTCAATGACGGTCGCCTTTTTTGTACGCTGTTTGACGTTCTTTTTTTTTGCGGCGAGAAGTATATTTTTTTTCCCAAAAAACTGTATGGCATTTTCGACTAAAAACGTTTAAAACGGCCTTGGCCGTAGTTTAGGAGGATATATGAGCGAACAAAACGTCGGCATCACCATTTCCAACCACTTCCTTTTAAATCAGCAGCTTAGCCCCGGCGCCACTGGCTCGTTCACCCGTTTGTTGCAGGCTATGGTTTTGGCCTGTAAAATCATCCAGCGTGACGTGGGCAAAGCCGGATTGGTGGACGTGTTGGGGAGAGCCGGCAGCACCAATGTGCAGGGCGAGGAAGTGCAAAAATTGGACGAACTGGCCAACAACACCGTCAAAAGGCGTCTATCCTAGTCAGGCGAGGTCTGTGCGCTGTGCTCGGAGGAAGAGGCCGACATCATCGAGATTCCCAGGCATTATCCTCAGGGAAACTACATCGTCCACTTCGACCCGCTCGACGGAAGTTCCAATATCGACGCCAACGTCTCCATCGGGACCATTTTTTCCATCTATCGCAGACAAACTCCGACCGGCTCGGAGAGCACCTTGAAAGACGCTCTGCAGGCTGGAAAAATGCAGGTCGGAGCGGGTTACATCATATACGGTTCGTCCTGCATACTCGTCTTCACCACCGGTCAGGGCGTCAACGGCTTCACTCTCGATCCGTCCATCGGGGAATTTCTCCTGTCGCATCCCAACATCAAGACGCCTAACAAAGGAAAGATCTACTCCATAAACGAAGGCAACTACAGCTACTGGGACGAGGGGACTCGCGATTATGTGGATTGGCTCAAAAACGGTTATTCCGACCACAAAATTCACTACACCAGCCGTTATATAGGTTCGTTGGTCGCCGACTTTCACCGCAATCTTCTTTACGGCGGGATCTTTTTGTATCCAGCCGATCTTAAGGATCCGCTAAAACCCGCAGGAAAACTCAGACTCATGTGCGAGGCCAACCCTCTGGCCTACATCATCGAGCAAGCTGGAGGGCGGGCCATCACCGGCTCCGAACGCATATTGGACATCCAACCTAGTTACATTCATCAAAGGGTCCCTTTGATCATCGGCTCGCCTGAAGATGTAAGCGTTTATGAAGAGTTTGTGCAAGGCAAGCGCGCTTGGAGAAACAAATAACACATTGGCCTGACAGCGTCTTGAAGTGGTCGTTGCTGCTCGTTTCGTCGGTAGGAATGACTCTTGTCTTAATGGCCATAAACTGTCCGGCTTCCGCGTTTTTAGGGCCTATGATCGCCGCCATAGGACTGTCGTTGAGCGGTCGAACGCCCGCTATCCCTTCCTGGCCGATGGCCGTGGCCCCTGGTTTCATCGGGGTCTTGGTGGCCAGAGCGATCACCGCCGATTTTTTTCAGACTTTAGGAGCTTGTTGGCCTTATCTGTTGGGAGGGACGTTCTGGACCATAGCCGTCGGAGCTTTGCTCTCTCTAGCTTTATTGCGCCTTGGTCTGCTGCCCAGCGCAAGCGCTTTCTGGTGCCTTTCTCCCGGTGGGGCCACCGTCATGGTCATCGTCTCAGGCAAATACGGCGGCGACATGAGCTTGGTGGCCTTTACCCAGTATTTTCGGGTGATATTGGTCTCTTTTGCGGCGGCGGCCGTTTCAAGCGTCTTTTTGGATGTGACCGTCGAGCAAGCGCAGACTATTTTCTTTCCGCCTTTGGAACTGAATTCTTTGGCGGTGACGCTTCTAAGCGTGTTCGTCGGCCTTGCCTCGGCTCATTTGGTCCGCTTTTCCAGCGGCAATTTTCTTTTTCCCATGTGCTTGGCCGCTTTGATGCAAAATCTCTTCAATCTCCCCGTCTTTCTCCCTCCTTGGCTATTGTACGCCTGTTACGCTCTTGTAGGCTGGCGCATAGGCTGCAGCTTCTCTTGCGAGTTGATGCGTAAAATAATAAAGCTTATCCCCGTCATTTTCGTCGCGGTGCTGCTCATGATTATCGGGTGTGGTCTTTTCAGCGTCTTTATGGCGTCGGGCGCGGGCGTGGAACCGATAACGGCTTACCTGGCGGCCTGTCCTGGAGGCTTGGACGCCGTCACGATCATCGCGGTGAGTTCAGGTGCGGATCTGTCGTTTGTGATGGTGATGCAGGCTATGAGGCTTATAGCGATTTTGTTTTGCGGCCCGTACATATACGGTTTGTTGACCAAACGGTTCGCGGTCGAAAAAATGGCCCGAAAGCCGTAAAATCTCCCGCCGCAGAGCCGTCATCGGAAAAATCCTCAAGGCGCTCTCTTTAGGCTGCGGCTGATACTGAGATTGAGGCTGAGATTGAGATTGAGGCTGAGACTGAGATTGAGGCTGAGACCGAGGTCCTAAGGGCAGAGGCGATTTATGGGGTCGAACAAAGCCGGAGTATTGAGCACTTCTTGATAGCTCGACAAGCTTTTGGCCAGCGTCGTTTGCTTTTCCAAGTTCCGCATTTGTTCAAAGACGCGCCTTTGGGCCTCTTTGTCGCCTAAAGCCGCCCACAGATAGAAAGCTCTGTCGAGATTGCTGGCGGCCTGCTTGAGACTGCCGGTTTTAATCATCAATTCCGCCAAGATTTCCAGATCTTGGGCCAGGCCCGTCTGGTTCTCATCTTCCCGGTCAAGCTGCAAGGCTGCGTCTATATGCAGTTGGGCCTCAGTCGGCTTGTCTTCGGACAGAGCCGCCATCGCGGCTAGATTTAAGGCTTCGGCCCGGGCGGACCGGGTGGTGGAGGGTTCAAGCGAGGAGGCGAGGGCGAAGGCGACTTCTTGTTTGAATTCGCCGTCGCGGCCTTGACTTAAGTATAGGCGGGCGAGATTGGAGTGGTAAAGACTTGGGCTGAGATTTCTGGCTTCGGCTTCTTCTGCGGCTCTTCGCCATAGCTCGGCGGCGTCCGCGAACCTTCCGGCCTTAAAGGCCAGCAGGCCGAGATTTCCCCATAAACTGTCGAGTTCAGGGGGAACGGTTTCGGCTTCGGATAAAATCAGGGCCTGTTCCAGAGTCAGCGCGGCCGAGTTCAAGTCGCCCTGGGCTATCATGGCTACGCCCATAAAGTTCAGAGACTTCACGATGAGAGCGACGTTATCCGACAGCCGCGCCTCTTCCAATCCGAGACTGA
>JAISZP010000156.1 GCA_031269135.1 Deltaproteobacteria bacterium
TCCGTCGCCGTCGCGCCCGACGCAAATCACGCCGCCGCCCGAATCGGCGAAGGCCGTCACTTCCTTTTTGATGTCGTCGGCGTATTCCCGCTTAAATACAGCGACGTCGTTTTCGTGCATTAATTTCGCCTCGTTCGCTTTTCACCATCATGTCGCTATATTACTCCTATATCAAGTGAAATCAAACATTCGCCTCGCGCAGTTCCTTTCCCGCTTGAGGATCCGCCGCAGGCGCCGCGGAATCAGCCTGCGCTGCTCGTCCTTTTGCGCAAAATGAGGGCTTTGCAAAAACGCGGCAATCATCGCGTCCGGGTCTGGACTGCGCTAGGTCTGTGCTGCGCTGGATCTGGGCTGCGCCGGGATGTAGTTCAGGACGGGTTGCTCAAAAGGGCTTTCTCGCCGCCGCTCTCGTCGCCATACCGCCGACGGCGCCCCAGAAAGCGGCGAACGACTTGTCGAGGTCAAGCCAGTACGCAAAAAAAACGCTCTTGCTCTATATCGCCCCGCCGCAAACTATTTCGAGAACCTTCAGGACTTCTTCGTCCGCTCCACCACCGCCGCCATCAAGGAGAAATATGAGAAATAAGAGGACGCCATATCCGGGCGGCGGTTTTGGCGGAAATGGATTGGATGCGCATCCGGGTCGTCTCGTATGTCGCCCGTCCTCAAGCGCATTTTCGGGCTGCGATGGAAAGGGAAATGCGCCTTGCAAGCGAATTGAGGTTTGTTTAAGAGTTTTTTTGCAGCTTTCGCTCTGAAAAAATTTTAAAGCTATTGACTATCTCCGTTTTTTATAGATATAATTGGTAGTACCATAACAAAAAAATACAATTGTTTTCTTTAGTTTTATTTAGTTTTATTTAACCTTCTTTGTTGCTGTTTCGTTTTGGAATGCCTTCGGCTTTATTGATTCACGAATGTTCGTTTAAGCTAAGGCGATCTTCTTTTTCTGAGTGAATGACCATTTTTTGATCAGGTCGGAATTGACGCCTAGTTGCCGGGCGCCGTCGTCCGTCCGAATTTTTCCGATTCAACGCCTACCTTATTGTTTGAGTAAATGGAGGTTTCGATGAGCTTTCTAAAGCATCTAATGGTTGGTTTGTTTGTTTTGTTCAGCGCCTGGTTTTATTCCACCGCTTTACCCGCTCAAGAAGTTCAAATTCCAGCTTCTGAGCCTTTTGCCGGAAAAGTGGTTTTAAGCGGTTTAGAGGCTCCTTGGGGCATGATTTGGGGGCCGGAGGGCAAACTGTGGATCACCGAGCGGCAAGGAAAAAGGGTTGTGGAAGTCGACCCGGCCGGCGGCGAAAAGACCGTCCTTTTAGAAATTCCGGACATCAAAATTGGGCCGCAGCACGAGGGACTTCTGGGTCTGGCTTTGGCGCCGGATTTCGATAAATCGGGGCTGGTATACTTGAACTATACATATCTCGACGGCGAAAAAGAGCTTCACAAGGTGGTGGTTTACACATACGATCCAGCCCAAAAGAGCTTATCCTCGCCTGTCGATGTCTTGACAGGGATACCGGCCAGCACCGATCATCAAGGGGGCAGGCTGGTTTTTGGCCCCGACGGCAATCTTTACTTGTCCAAAGGGGAATTGGGCCACAATCAGGGAGGCTTTCGCTGCCTGCCCAACGACGCTCAGCGGTTGCCGACGGCTGATGAAGTCGCGAATAAAGATTATTCAGCCTATGTCGGAAAGATTCTTCGTCTAAAACCAGACGGTTCAGTTCCCGACGACAACCCTGTCCTAGGCGGCGTGAAAAGTCACGTCTTCACCTTGGGTCACCGCAATCCCCAGGGTTTGCTTTGGATCGGCGATCAACTCTTTGGAGTCGAACAGGGGCCCTCCACCGACGATGAGCTAAATCTTTTGGTGTCGGGCGGCAACTATGGCTGGCCGCTAATCGCCGGCTATCCTGACGATCAAGCCTATGCCTACATCAACTGGTCGGAGGTCGAAGGTTGCGATAAGGTGCAGGGAAACGTTTATATCCCTGCCGATCAGCCTTCCGTTAAAGAGTCGTCCTGGAACAGGGCCGATTTTAAGGAGCCTGTCAGGACTTTCTTCACCGTACCCAGCGCTTACAGTTTCCAGGATCCAAAGTTTGGGGAACTGGCCTATTTGGGATGGGCGACCATCGCCCCCTCAAGCTTGGATTAGTATCCGCCAGACGGTCCTATCGAAGCCTGGCGCAATTCGATCATCATCAGCAGCCTCAAAAACGGCGCCCTTTACCGGGTGCCGCTTAGCGGCGATCTTAAGCAGGCTCAAGGCGACGTGATCAAATATTTCCACACCGCCAACCGCTATCGTCAAGTTCTTATAAGCCCTGACGGTCTTTCGATTTACGTAATAACCGACAGCGCCGGAAACTTGGTTGATGAAAAAGGCTTGCCGTCCCAGACCGTTCAAAATCCCGGCTCTCTATTGGTTTTTGAGTATAAAGGGAATTGACCTGGGCCGAGGGATACGCTAGCTGCGGACATATCGAACTCGGAGCCATAAAATTATGGCTCCGAGTTCATCATCATATACAGAGACTTTTCAAAATTGCTGCTACTTGCTCATAAGAAACGCCGACGGCAATCGAACCGTCGTTGATATTTCGCCCACATCCGCCGCAGTTCAGGGCTATCGGATATTCCGCCAATCAACTCTTCCTTGTCGGCTATGTTCTCTGTCGAACCTCTGTGCTCCGCAGTCGCCTCAATCGCTTCCAGAAGCAAAGGGGCGTTAAAATTCTGGGTTGTGGCTAGAATATAGATGTCATAAAAATCCCGCGGTCGGGTATTGAAAATACCTCT
>JAISZP010000212.1 GCA_031269135.1 Deltaproteobacteria bacterium
TAGATAAATGAATAGATGACTAGATAAACAAATAGATAGATAAATATATATATCGCTAAATGGCTATTTAAATAGATGACTAAATAGATAGCCAGGCAAATAGTTAAATGAAGAAACTATGTTTAGCCTGTAAAAACATCGCCAAGACATTTAAAATAGCTGATGGATGTTGACTTCAAGCTGCGCGAACACTTCTTAAAAGCACTAATTTCATAAAGAGAAAATCACGTTTTAATGCTAAAATCCTCGAAAGTTCATATTTGATGAGTGATAATAATAACGACGGCGCCAAATATCGTTTTTTTCTCAATTGGCCGGTCATCTTAGCTTGGCTGATTAAGCTCTATTATTTTTTCATGCGACTGAGGTCTCGAGGCTATCCTTTCAACGAAAAGGGACCGGTCATCTTCATCACCTGGCACAGCGAAGAAATAACTATTCTTCCTTATTACGGTTTTTCTAAAGCGGTGGTGATGGCCAGCCGCTCGAAAGACGGGGAAATTTTGGCTAGAGTGGTCCAAAAGTGGGGATACGGCGTCACCAGAGGCTCGTCGAGTCGCGGGGCGGTGGCGGCCTTGTTGGCCCTCAAGCGGGCGCTTTTAAACGGCCAAAACGTTGTTTTAGCCGTCGACGGCCCAAGGGGCCCAAGGCATTTGGCCAAGTCGGGGGCCTTTTGGCTGGCGGCCAAAACCGGGGCGCCGATATATCCAGTTGCGGCCGCTTCAAGTCGAAGTTTAGTCTTCAAAAAGAGTTGGTCGAAATCCCGACTCCCTCTCCCTTTTTCTAAAATAGCAGTCCACTTTGAGCCGCCTTTAAAGCTTGACAAGCAAGACCTGGCTTCCGCAGACAAAGACCGACAATGCGCTGAATTGACCTCGGCTATGGAAAACGCCGTGAAGGGAGCGGCGGATCTTTTGAAAATTTGGCCGAAAAATTGCAAAACTTCTAGCGGTAAAGAGGCTGAGCCGACCTGATGTCCGCCATCTCGGAAGGCGGTGCAGCGGCGGCCTAAATTCAACCAGGAAGTGCTTTTATGACCGCCGCATCCTCCCGAGTCCCAAACCGCCCGCCAAAAAAAATCTCCTTTTTCCTCATAATTCTTCTGGCCTGCTTGCTGCTTTCATTGACTTTCATAACAACCGCCGCCGCTCAGCAGCCTTTGGATCTTTCCGAACTCGGCCGCCGCGGTCTGGGCGAGCGCAGTAGGGATCTGATCGTCACTCAGGCTTTGACCGTTAGGGCGCGTCCGCCGCTGGAAATAGGGTTTATCCTTCAAATGGCCGAGTATGGCGGCGACGAGTTGGCAAAGGCTTATCTGGAGATGGATGCCGAAACAAACCAGATGGAGCGCTCTCCCTTAACTCCGGAGGCTATGAAAAACCTGATGGCCTCGGCTCTCAGCGTCTCTGACCTGCTGCTTTTGATAAATTCCGCTTCTGGAGCGTCGCAGTCGGAAAACAGCGCTCCCTTTGCCGCCGTCGTTCCAATCACCACAGTCGCCGAAACGACTGTAAACGACTCATCTGTAAATTACCCAACTGTAAACTATCCTGGCCCCCTCGCCGGGAACGTCGAAAAACCGACCCCTCCCGCAAATCCAGCTTCTTCTCCAGATTACTACCAAACCATGATAGCCGTAACCGGCCCTCAAATTCCCGTCTTGTCAGGCGCAAGCGCGCTCACCACGCCTCAAGCATCAACCTATCAAGCTTCTGCTCATCAAGCTCCAATTTATCAAGATCCAATTTATCAAGGTCCAACTTATCAAGCTCAGCAAGGAGTTTATCCCGAGATCGACAAAAGGAAAACGCCTCAGGTGCTTTACCCAGGCCAGCAAGCGGATCCGGCCAGACCAATGCCGGAAAACCCCGGCCCTTACTGGACCCGTGAACCTCAGGCTAACCATACCTTCTTTATGGGAGTCGTCGACGAAGTCAAGGCTGATGGTCACAGGTATGAAGTCCATACCAACGGCAAGAGAGGCGTCATGGGCCAAGAAACGTTGACCAGAGGCTCCGGACATAAGGTATACCGCTATTTCAGCGGCGACACCGAAGTAGCTCAGGGTCCTGCGGCTTACAACGACTCTTTCGCCGGGCCCAGCGCGCCGAACGATCCTTATGATCCTCAATTCAACTTTTAAACCGGCGATTCCGACCGATCGAAAGTTGATTAGTCGGAAGGCTGCAATGATGAGCTTGAGGTCTAATCAAGATTAAACAAATTAAGAAGCAATTTTGGGTAAATTGAGTATTTTTAGTATTTAATGCCCAGAGTCTTGGCCGCCCGCTGCAGCGTTCCGGTCATCCGGCTCTGGGCATTTCTTTAAGCCTTCATTTCCCCACTGTGATGGCTAGGCGAAAACCTTGATCGTAGTTGAAAAAGGTTTCCGGCGACCCGTAGGAATCCCTGCGGGCCGACCGAAGATGTTCAGGCCAACCGTTCCAAGCCCCTCCGCGAGTGACTCGTTCAAAGCCTTTAGAAGGGCCTTTGGGGTCCGTAGCTGAGGATGAAGAATATTTTTCGTGCCAATCGGAAACCCATTCATAAACGTTGCCGTGAACATCGTAAAGACCCCAGGGGTTAGGTTTCTTTTCCCCCACCGGGTGGGTGGCGCTGCCGGAATTGCCGGAATGCCACGCGTAATCCCCTAGCTTGGCGGGGTCATCGCCAAAACTAAAAATAGTGGCGGTCCCCGCCCTAGCGGCATATTCCCATTCAGCCTCCGTAGGCAAACGGTAACCCTTGGTCGATTCCATCTCGTTGAGTTTGGCGATGAAGTCTTGGACTTTTCCCCAGGAAACGCGCTCCACCGGATTGTTTTGTCCCTTAAACTTGCTTGGATTATCGCCCATTACAGCTTCCCACTGGGCCTGAGTGACCTCGAACTTTCCGATATAAAACGGCTTTCTTATCGTAACCTTGTGCTGGGTTTCGTCATAAGAAGCGTTTCGATCCTTATTCGGGTCCGAACCCATTTGAAACGAGCCGGCCTCAATGAGCACGAATTCCATCCCAATGCTGTTGACGAACTCTCTTTGAAGCTCTTGAGTCCTGGCGGCTGCCTGACGGCAGCCTACGGCGACAAACAGCGAACAAACAAAAGCTAAGACGCAAGACATATTCTTCAGTTTAATTTTCATCATGAAGCCTCATCTCCAAAAGGGTTTGAACATGCAATAAATAAAACTGCGCAGAGCCGCCAATACAGAAGGCGCTTTTACAGAGCCGCCCATAAAAATGCTCCCGGCATTCCAAAGCAGTATGATTTGCTCGAGATTATCAGTAGGCGACGATAACGTCGTTGCCGA
>JAISZP010000238.1 GCA_031269135.1 Deltaproteobacteria bacterium
CCTCTCGCTGATTGCATCTATGCCTCGCGCCGTTGAAATTCAGCTCAGACGCGCCGAATCGCGGCGGAAAAGGCTTGAACTTACGCCAAATCAGTCATTTTCGACTTTCTGCTCATCAACTTAAAAAACCATACCTGAAAACCAGAACTAAAAAATCCATGCCTTAAAAAACTATGACGAAATAACCGAGACTAAACAAACATGACGAAACAACAATGACGAAATAACTTGGCTTTCATAAATTTTTCCCGTCATTTCAACGCTTCGTCATTTTTCATCAGCAACTAATCAGCAACTAATCAGGAGCAAGCATGACCGTCAAATTCCTCAATCAAGCCGGATTATATACAAGCGAAAAAATAGCCTCCGATAAAGACCATTACATCTGTTGCGGCTGCGTGTTCAATCCGCCTAAAGAGCAAAGCTTGATCGATTTTTATGCCGGCCTGGCGAAAGATCCTAAATCACTGATAAACTACGAAACCGACATCGCTTTAGCTTACCATCAAGCCGACCAAAATAGAGTCGTCTTGTTGCGGGACGCGGCCGGGATTACTCCGCTCTTCTACGCCCGTCACAATCAGGGCTGGGCTTTTGCGACCAATTTAGACGACTTGTTTAAAATATTGGGAGGCCCGCCGCCTTTAAACGAACTCACTTTCTTCGACTTTGTCGCCACCCACTACCGCCATGTTTTTAGAGACCCCTCCCGAACATTTCACCAGGGCGTAAACCAGGTCCCAGCCGGCAGTTACGTGATTTTAAACCAAGACAAGGCCATTGTTGAGCGTTGGTTTAATATGCCTTTCGACCCCCAGGCCTCTAAAATGACCCGCCAAGAGGCTTCCGAGCGGTATGTGTCTCTGCTTGACGAAAACGTCAAAATCAGGCTCAAAGCCCTTGAAGGCGAACGCTACACCTTTACGGTGTCGTCTGGAATGGACAGCGCGGCCGTTTGCGCCCTTGCCGACAGAAGCTCGTCGAAACAGCTGGAGACTTGGTTCATCGCCTACCGAGACCAAAGCGGAAGTCCTTACGATGAAACGGCTGGAGTTGAAGCTCTTATAAAAGAGACCGGCTGGAAGCTCAATCGCATCGATCTTACCGCTCCGGATCTTCTTTCCGAAACGACCGACCTCATCGAACTGACCAAAGCCCCCATCATAACGGTCACCTGGCTTGCTCACTACGTGATGGCTCAAAGGGTTTTAGAGCAAGGATACGACTACCTCTTTTCGGGGTTAGGGGGAGATGAGAGTTTAGCCGGCGAATTCGAGCACTTCTTCGTCTTTTTCGCCGATCTCTTCGCGCAAGGAGAAACCGAACTTTTGGAAAAAGAAACCCAGGCTTGGATTCGCTTGCATGACCATCCGGTCTTCAAAAAGAGTCCTGCGGTTAGAGACGATTGGTTTAGGCGCAATATCGATTTCAACGCCAAGAAAATCAAAGTCGATCAAAACCGTTACCTTGCCAATCGGGATTACTTCAAGCGTGATTGGTATCACAGCATCAGCGAGATTAATCCTCCAATTCCCATGCCGACTCCATTTCCTTACTTTTTATCAAACCGTCTCTTTCAGGAGATGAACTTCGAGACGTCTCCGCCCACTTTGTGGAGCGAAGCCTTAAGCAGCCGCGCCGCCGGAGTCAAAGGGATATTCCCTATGACCAGCCCCAGACTCTTGAGCTTGGCCCTCTCGCTTCCGGGGACGTTTAAGTATGAAGACGGAGTGACGAAGATGCTTCTAAGAAGGGCTCTTAAAGGAATATTGCCCGACTGCAGCCGCTTGAACCCCGTCAAAACGGGCTTTAACGCCCCGTTGGATCTATGGCTTAGAGAGAAAAAATTGAATTCCGATTGCTTCGACCTTTTAAACTCCGCCAGCTTATTGAACTTAGGCTGGATATCCCGCAAATCTATCGAGACAATCCTAAAAGAACACCTGACCGGCGCAAAAAACCACATGATGTTGCTATGGCCGCTGATCTGCACGGCCATATTCGTGGAAAAAAATCGAGCCTAAAATAGTCGGAATCCTATCACGTTTCAGACGAAGGCTTATTAAACGCCGCCGCAAGATGTCTCGCCTTATAGATGTCTGAATTCATAGACATTTGAATTCATAGACATCTGAGTTCATAATGATGCTGGAGCGCTTATAGCGCACTGTTCGATTGGCCTTCAGCGAAACTGATGTTTCAATATAAGTCTTCTGATCGGCGACTCCAGCCGGCTACTACTGCTGGGGAGATGATTGAGTTCGCGCATGTTTTCCGTCAACGCCGTCGCAAACCTTGCCGCCTAATTTCGATCGAAACAGCAGTCATCACCTATTTTTTTTCGTAATGTTGAATTTAATTAGGCATCTTAGTCTATAGACAAATGAGCTATACTCGGCGCAAATCAAAACCTATTTGCTGTTAACGCAGGTTTGAGGTAAAATCTACAAAGAGCTGAAAAAGTTAAACTTTCTCAAGGCTAAATTTTTCCCTGATATTTTGCTTGAGAGCCTCTTTTTCCGTCGGAAAATTTATAGCCGCCAGAAAGATGCTTGGACCTACTTATATGTTAAAGACATCTCCTGAGGACATATATTCGATAAGGTCGGGGGATGCTCGCAATGGCTTATTTACTACGTTTTCACCCAACCTCAAGGGGAAAACCATCGCAAAATCATCACAAAGCTATGATTCTCGCAAAGACTAC
>JAISZP010000244.1 GCA_031269135.1 Deltaproteobacteria bacterium
TTAGCGGATTTCTGCCGATCTCCGTCAATTTTTAAAATAATTATTGTATTGCTGGCATGCCGACCAAGCTTCGGCTTTACTTGCCGAGCAATTCCAGTCCAGTCCAAGTCCAGCCCAAGTTAAACAACTGCTTAGCGGCAGCGATGATCTCTTTGGAATCGGGGAAACGCTTTTTTCGTTGTAGACAAAGCGTATAGGCGACAGTGTTCTGTACACTGGCGAAAAACTTCCCGGCATAAGCTCATGGCAAGCACCCGCTTTTGAGAGTCGCACCAGCCTAGACGGCGATATTTCCAAGCAAAACGGACAAACCTTCATTAGTTTTGCTGAATAAATCAGAGGAAAAGGCCTATAGATTACCTCTGACCGATCGCCCTTGACCGATTACTCTTAATTGTCATCGCCGTCTCGGTTCGGCTAAGATTCGGCGGCTTGTCTTGTCCTGAAACTTACGAAAACATTGGCGTGGTATGAGCCATTGTAGGGAGACAAATACTTGAAAATACTGGATAAATCAGAATAATTCGAGACAGATTTTCAAGCAAAAACATCACGACGAAAACAGACAAGTCGTGCCGTAAGTTGTCGTCATTTTCCCCAACGTTCAAGACAATATCAGCAGAAAGGCGAGCCGACGCCGGTAGGATTTTTGATGATCCCAGCAGCTGCGCAAAAGGCTCAGCGGCTTATAGCCCGCACCTGAAAGGTGCGGGTTTTTCGTCAAGGAGGATATTTTCTGCGGCCCGACAGATGAAAGACGGCATCATTGAGGTTAGTCTTACAAGGCGCTAGAAAAATTGCGACAACCGTTTCGCGCCGACGCCGGTCGTGAACCTGCTCTGTCGTCTCTAGCTAAATCTAGACATGCTCCATCAGGGAATGTTTTGTCCTCGACATGCTCTGTCATGGATATGCTTTCTCAAGTATATGCCTTATCATGGACATGCTTTATCGGGGACATGTTTTATAAGGACGTCCGGGAATGGGATGGCAGTTATGAAGAAACTGACCTGAACCAGGATCTGTCCCAATGAAGCGGCGACAATGACGTGGATTTGGCCAGGAGCGACAATTTTCAGTTCGCGGCAAGATGGCGCCGACACGCATCATGTGTAGTTCTTTCGATGGTTTGTTTCTTTACTTCCATCATTTGGGGCAGTCATTTTTGGTTGACGAAATATGCTCCGGCATTTCATGACTTCGGGGTGATGCCTTGCGCAGGCAGTATATGTAGTTATTGGCAACAAAACAGTTCGCATACACGTCAAATGTAAAATAAGTAAAATATTGGAAGATTTTTTGTTATAATGAAGGTATCGAAATTTGACTGGATCAAAAAGTGCCGACTTTAAAAGCCTCACCTAAAAATCCAGTGCCGAGAGAAGGAAACTTTCATGACTAAGATTTAGTCAGGCGGAGAACTTCGAAAAGCCGACGAAAGGCGAACCAATTTTTTACGCTTTCAACGACTTCAGCGAGACGCATCAAACTAAGATCTTGATATAACTAATTTTTTACCTTAATCGAAATCATAATTAAAATATTGATTGCCGACAATCTCGAAAGGTTAAAAGAGATTGAAGCGTAAGTCGCCGACGTTGGCGTAGGATCGACTAAAAAAGCGAGGGGTGTTGCTTTAGGGCTTTAAATTAGTGCGGCGATCATTTCAACACTGCTTTTTTCCGAGGCGTTATAGGCGCGTTTAAATATAATGAACAACAAACTGGCCTCCATATCTGAAATTTTGTTATTGGGAGTTTTCTCCCTTTTAGCTATCGGTGTAGTCATAACCACAATTCAGGCCCAAAATTCAATGGAGATCTACACCTCTCTCATGCAGCACGACATCTCCTCTCGCCTAAAACTTACTTCCAAACATGCCGCTAGACTAATGTCCTTAGAAGACCTGGAAAACCTTAAAAATCCGCAAGATATGGAAACCGAATTATGGGAGATTAAGAGAAAGCTGTTGATGGATTTTGCCGAAGAGTACAACATACAATTTGTATATTTTTTGCGTAAGATTGACGATCGACTTTACTACATCATCGACAATGACCTCGACCCTGAAACCCAGGTGACCATAGGAATGGAGACCGAAGCCGACGGTTACGTGGCCGGGGCTTTCGCCGGCGATACGGTGGCTACCGATATGGGTAACTACGCAGGTATTTGGGACGGGCTGATGTCGGCTTACACCCCAATCTTCAATGAAGCAGGCGAAGTCGTCGCGGTTGCGGGTGTGGATATTTCCGATGCTTCCATGATCAGCGCCGGGGAGCACGCCAGAAGCGTCAACCGTTTATTGACGGTGGAATTGGCTACGGTTTTGAGCGCGGTGCTCTTTTTGGTGATCGTCTATCGCCGAAGGGCGAAAGGATTCCAGAGCGCCTACCAGTCCAAGACTCAATTTTTGTCGATGATGAGCCACGAGATCCGAACCCCCATGAACGCCATAATCGGCATATCCGAGATTTTGATTACCGACAAGACTCTGTCGGAGGGGGCTAAAAGCTACGTAAACGACATAAAAACCGCCGGAACCGCATTATTGAGCATAATCAACGACATCTTAGATCTCTCCAAGCTTGAGCTTGGAAAGATGACGTTGTTGGAGGTCGATTTTAGCTTGCTGAGGCTGACGGACAGCGTCATGAGCATGGCTAAATTTTTGGCCGGCGACAAGGGCCTGACGATCAAAGAAGAAAAAATCGGCGACTTGCCCGCTTATCTAAAAGGCGATGACGTAAGAATCAGGCAGGTCTTGCTTAACATAATCGGCAACGCCGTCAAGTTCACCGCTAAAGGTTCAATAATTCTTAAAGTGTGGGCGGACGAAAAATCCGTATATTTTGAGATAAGCGATACTGGAATCGGCATAGAAAGCAAGGATTTGCTTCACCTGTTCGAACCGTTCAAACAGTTGGATTCCGCTAAAAACAGGCATATCAAAGGGACAGGTCTGGGGCTGTCGATAAGTAAATATTTGATAGAGCTGATGTCGGGGTCAATCGAAGTCGAGAGCGTCTATGGAGAAGGGAGCGCTTTTAGAGTCATCATTCCCAGGGTCGAAGGAAAAAAACCCGTTCAAGTCGGGGTCGCCGCGGAGGGAGTGAACTTTGGCGGTTCAGTGCTGGCTTTGGTTGTGGATGATAATGAGTTGAACTTGACGGTCGCCTCAGGCTTGTTGCGACTCCATGGGATAAAGTGCGACAAAGCGTCTTCCGGCAAGAAAGCCTTGGAGTTGTTGAGAGAAAAAAAGTACCAGTTGGTTTTTATGGATCAGATGATGCCGGAGATGGATGGAGTGGAGACCACCGCCCACATAAGAGCTATGGGAGGGCGGATGAATGATATACCGATAATTGCGCTGACGGCCAACGCCATGAGCGGCGCGAGAGAAACCCTGATGGCCGCTGGCATGAACGATTTTCTGGCGAAACCGATTCAGCGTCAGGAGCTGACGAGCATATTGTCTAAATGGGTGCCTGTAGGGGAGAAATTATCTTGACGTCTCGTCGAAAGGTTTCGAGCGGCTCCAGCGACCTGGACTTAAGGCTTTGATTCTACAAGTTGGATTTCACCATTAAAAAGGGGACCAAAAAGGTCCATTTTCATCAGCAATCAGCCTTTGATCGAATTCAGAAACGGGGAGGTTTTTTCGCAACGATCATAGTCATCGACGCGCATAGTTATTGACGCGCATGGTCATCGACGCGAAAATTCTCGCCCTTAATCCCGTTTCATGCAAATTATGGAGTTATGCCGACGAGCGAAAAGGTCGTCCAAATCACGCCGCCTTAAATGCTGAAGTTCGC
>JAISZP010000298.1 GCA_031269135.1 Deltaproteobacteria bacterium
CCTACTCGCTTGTTTGCTACGTTTTCACCCAACCTCAAGTGGAAAACTATCGCAAAATCATCCAAAAAGATATGATGCTCGCAAGGGCCACTTAAAGCCTAAAAGCCGTTTGAGGTCCAGAGACCGGATATCTACTTATCGCCCTGATTAATAAGGGATTGAGACATAGTTTAAGAGTGACAAACATAATATTAAGTAGATCCACCTATCGCCCTGATTAATAAGGGATTGAGACAATTTAAAGGTTATTTCCAGTTTCCAACATACAATCCACCTATCGCCCTGATTAATAAGGGATTGAGACTTGTTGTTTTTGATGTAAGCATCAGCGCCATTGAAGCTGCCTATCTCCCTGATTAATAAGGGATGAGACTTCTAAACTCTACATTAACTAAACAAGCGTTAGATCTTCCTATTGACCTGATTAATAAGAGATTGAGACGTATTGTTTTAGTTATGCTTTGAGCGAAGCGTAAAAGCCCCATTTTGCGAAATTTTTTGCTTTACCTGCTAGAATCATTTAGAAAATATTTCCTAGTTTACCGATTTTTGCCTTTTAGCGATGCAATCATATGTATTTAAGGTTAATTAGCGGCAAATTATAAGTTGAAAGTATTTTTATTTGCAAAATAATAAAAATTGTTATCTTTAAAAGTAAATAGAATTGGGGCAAAGCGATCTGACCACAGATTTTCGAGTTATCTTTAGGATAGTTTTCGGTAAAGGTGAAATAGGGATACATTGCAGTTGAAAAATTTTCTCTTTTGTGGTAAATATTAACTCAAGCCAAAAGTGAAACGGCTGCGCTAGAGAACAATTAATATCGACTTTCTCTACTGTCGTTGACTTTCGTGAAACTTTGACAGCACTATTCGATTTGCCGAAAAGCCATCCAAAAAACAGAGCGCTGCAAGTTTGGTTTGAAACGGGAATGATTGCGCGTTTGTTTTTCCTATCGTGCTTTAACTTTGTTTCAGCAATTTTAGTCCAGTCCTTTAGGCTTGACCCCAGGCGGTCGCTAAGCCGAAAGGTATTGTTTAACTTAGCCGAGGTTAAATATTGATGGATTGTCCGTCTTTCTCCCCACAGGCAGCATCTTTGGCGTCTGCTCCCGCCTCTAACCAACTGAGAGTCGATGGTAAAGACCAAATCTCCAAAGGAGCCTTCAAGGCAAGACGCAAAGAGCAAGAACATAAAACCAAATCCCACCCGCCGCTAAACGCTCGGGCCCTAGCTGACGTGGTCGCCAGAGCCGCCTTGGAACACAAGGTGCTGTCCCCTGTCTTGTTGAATTTAACAGGCTTATCGTCAATAGCTGATTGGTTTTTTATCGCCAGCGCCGAAAACTCCCGCTCCGTGCGAGCGGTGGCTGAAAAGATCATCCGCCGGACTCTGGAGGTCGGGGTGAAGCCCCTGGGTCATGAAGGTCTGAATCAAGGGGAGACCCGCTGGGTTCTGTTGGATCTTGGCGACGTCATAGTCCACATCTTTAACCCTGAGACTAGAGCTCTCTACGATCTTGAAAGCTTGTGGGCGGATGCTCCCAGGATTGAGCATGGAGCGGCTGCGGCCAAGGCCGACTCTAATAGCCGTTCCTAAAGGCCGAACAAACTTAAAGGCGGAATTAGACTAAAAGCCGAACAATCCTAAAGGCCGAACAATCCTAAAGGCCGAATTAGCCTAAAAGCCGAACAATCTTAAAAGCTGAATTGGACTATCGCGTTTATTCCATGCCTTTGACGTTTGTTGGACCTATCATTGAAGCTCAAATGTTTCATGCGCCTGGAAAAGCATGCTTTCGTCGATCTTGATTTTGCATCGTCCTTGCCTTCGACTTTGACTGCGACTGACCGCTGAATTTATATCGTCTCAGTCCTGCTGCAATTTATGAATGTGAATGTAAATATAATGATGATGATGCATATGAACGCTGATTGTTGAAGCGTTCAGCATAATAAATACAATATGCTTCTTTCATTAATCTTCTTTTGTCAATCTTTTGTGATTGCATTTAAATGCCTATAAACCCGCAAAAGATATTTTTTCGCCTTAAAATTCGTTCAAGCCAGATGATTTATATGCGGACATGGTGGGTTTGGTTATAATTAAAGCCGACGCCAGGTATAATTCTTAACAAAGGACATAGCCTAATTAAAGCTGATTAAAGGCGGGTTCGTCAAGATTGTGCGCGAAACTTCTGAAGTTGAGTAGAGTTCGTCTCCTAAAAACCAAGTAGTTTCACTCAGTTAAACTCCGGCGTTCCCGCAAACCATTCGGTTTTTTTTGGCTTTAAAGTTGTAGTCGAATTATGTCTATGTTAAGATGTCGTCAGTTGTGGATTCGTTCTGCCCGGAGTTTGATTTTAAGTGCGCGTCGTTGATTTTTAGAAAACTTGCTTCGGTCAAGACTTTCACAGTTAGGCTAACAATGAGTGAAAAAAAAACCAAAATATCAAACCCTTTAATGTCCGATCTCTCCTCTGAAATAGAAGCTTTTCGCGATTTTTTGAGAAGTCGCGGTTACCGAGTGACCAAGGAACGCGAGGCCATCGCCGAATCTATTCTTCGTAACCGCAATCACTTCGATGTCGATGAATTGTTCATCAGCCTCAAACCCAAGACTCCGATTTCCAAAGCCTCGATCTACCGGGCTATTCCTCTTTTGATCGAGTCTGGCTTGTTGGGCGAGGTTTATTTGGAAAATGGCCACATGCACTACGAGCGTGTTTACGGTCGGGAACATCATAGCCATTTGCGATGTCTTAAGTGTCACAAGATTTTTGAGTTCAGCGCTCCTGAACTGCTGGCCATAGAAAAGCGCATCTCAAAGCAGGAAGGCTTCAAGAGCGAGAGACACAAGTTTGAAATTTGGGGAATTTGTTCAGCCTGTCAAGTCGAAAAAAACTGAGCCATTCGGGCCCAGAGATAATTTAGCACTCTGCCTCTGGAGAAATTAATGCCCTATCACGCCAAAAACCTAACGGACGTCTTGCGGCGCCGCTGGGCTAAATTTTGTCCTTTTCTCACGGCTCTGCTGCTGGTGCTCATCTTCAACGGTCCTGCGCCGGCAAGAGGCTCAGACTTTACGATCTACGAGGGATTTAAGACCCTAGCCCATGTCTTTTACGAGATAAACGCCAGGTTCGTGGAAGAACCCGACAGCTCCGAGATGGTTCAAGGGGCGGTTCGGGGCATGCTCAATACCTTAGATCCTCACTCTTCCTACATGACGGCCGATGAGATGGCCGAGTTTCAGCAAGAAGCCACCGGCAGTTTCACCGGGGTCGGCATGGAACTTTCCACCAGGGATTCGGTTTTGACCGTCGTGGCGCCCATCGACGACACCCCCGCCTCCAGAGCCGGCATCATGAGCGGCGATCAGATCGTTTCGATTGACGACAAGTCCACCAAAGACATGAGCATAACCGAGGCGGTGAAGCTTATTCGCGGTCCAAAGGGCACGAAGGTCACTATTTCCGTCGCCCGCAAGGGCGCGACGAAACCGCTGACCTTCACTTTGGTCCGCGACTTTATTCCCCTCAGGAGCGTGCGCTCCGAAGAGCTCTCCCCCGGCATAGGCTACGTGCACATCACCAATTTCCAAGGCGACACCGCCCAGGAAGTGGAGAAGGCTCTCGCCAAACTTGCCGCCGCCAAACCCCTTGAAGGATTGGTGTTGGATCTCAGAAACGACCCAGGGGGCCTGCTCGACCAGTCGGTCAAGGTAAGCGGCTTGTTCGTCGGTCCTGTTTTGGTGGTTGAAACCAGGGGTCGTTTGGACGATCAAAACATGGGCTACAATTCGGACCGTGAAGCCATTCTTCCCTACCAATGTCCGATAGTGGTTTTAGTCAATGAAGGCTCGGCCAGCGCCAGCGAGATTGTGGCCGGCGCTCTTCAGGATTACCGCAGGGCTCTCATTTTAGGGGCCAGGACCTTCGGCAAGGGTTCCGTTCAGAGCGTAGTCCGGCTCCCTGACGGCTCAGGCTTGAGACTTACCACAGCCCGCTTCTATACCCCCTCCGGAAGGGCCATCCAATCCGACGGAATAATTCCGGACGTGGAAGTTCCGAGCTTATTGCCTCCAAAGTACAAGGTCACGAGAGAATCCGATCTGGAAGGACACTTGTTGGGCGACAACGAAAAGCCGCAGGGAAAGAACGCCGCTGACGAGGCCGCTCAAGAGCAAGACCCGCAGGACGAAGAAGAAGCCGCCGAAGATCCGTTATTGGAAAAACCGCTCTACGAGATGACTCTCACCGAGCGTCTGCAGGTCGACAAGCAGTTGGCCCAGGCCTTGGAAATGCTTAAAAATGGTCAGGTAAGAAGCGAATATACAGGAGTCGCTCCCGTCGAGTCGGAAAAAGCTGTTGGGTAAAGGTCGCCTCTTTCTAAGCATGTTGACCTTGTGCGCTTCTAGATGTCCTCTAATGCGCTGACGAAACGGCCGGTTGGCCAGCTCATTTTTTTTGCGGGCTGGACCAACCGGTCTTTACTTAAATGAACGTTTTTCGAGATCAAGGCCTCGATCCTTGATGTATAGGAGCTTATATGTCTCTAACCACCAACGGGGGTGAGTTTATTTCGGGCGATTCTCAAAGTCCCGCCGCCTTCGCCTCTGAGGTTGGGGATCAGCCCGTCGCCGTAGTTACGGACAAAACAGCCGCTGAAAATGACGAGAGAACCGTCGAAATCAGGGCGGAGCGCCCCAATTTCCTGACGGCCACCAGATTTTCCGACTTTGATCTTCCTGTGGAGATAATGACCGGCATCGACGCCGCCGGCTTTGATTACTGCACGCCCATTCAAGCTCAGGTCATCCCTGTGGCCTTGGAGGGACAAGATATCGCCGGTCAGGCCCAGACGGGCACCGGCAAGACCACGGCTTTTTTGGTTCCCTTGTTGTCCAGGCTTTTGCGGCGGGCCCCGGTCACTCCGGGCCTTCCCCGGGCTATGGTCATCACCCCCACCAGAGAATTGGCTCTTCAAATCTTCAACGACGTCAAGCTCTTGTCGGGAGCTACCGGCCTGACTATAACTCTGGTCATGGGCGGACTCGATTACCGTGAACAGGCTGAAGCTTTAGGAGCGGGAACGGATGTGGTGATCTGCACTCCCGGCCGAATAATCGATTATCTTAAACAAGGACTCTTCACGCCTACGGCTATTGAAGTGGCGGTGGTGGATGAAGCGGATCGCCTTTTGGACATGGGGTTCGTCAAGGATCTTAAGACTATTCTGTCTAAGCTTCCGCCTTACACCCACCGTCAGACTATGCTGTTTTCGGCGACTTTGGACGATCGAGTCTTAGAGCTCACCTACCATTACATGAACCCGCCTCAGTACATCACCGCGGAACCCGACCCCCTCTCCAAGATCCAGATCGACCAGAGCTTATATCATGTAAGCAATGACGAAAAATTCAAACTACTTTTAGGGCTTCTCAACAGCGAGGAACATAACCGAGTCATCATCTTCTGCAACACCAAAAATCAGGTCGAGTGGCTCACTAAAAAATTAGTCTTAAACGGTCTTCAGGCCGAGGGCATTACGGGCGATCTCCCGCAGGCCAAGCGGCTTAAACTGATGGAGGCTTTTAAGGAAAAAAAGCTCCAGATAATGGTCGCCACCGACTTGGCCAGCCGAGGTCTGCACGTCGAAGAGGTAAGTCACGTCTACAACTATGATTTGCCTCAGGACGCCGAAAACTATATTCACCGCATCGGCCGCACGGCTAGGGCGGGCAAGAGCGGAAAAGCCATATCTTTCGCTTGCGAGGAGCATGTCTTTCACTTGGAGGCCATAGAAAACGTCTTGGGCGAGAAAATCCCGGTTCTTTGGGCGGATGATGATTTGTTTTTCGCCGATAACGCCGGCGAAGTCAAAGTACGCGAAAAAAGGCCGCACCCGAAATCCAAATCAGGCTTCAACGCCGAAAACGCTCCGGCTCATCCGCAGCGCGGCGTCGAAAGGCGATCTCTGCCTAAGATAACCAGACCAGGCGGCATCTTTGGTCTTTCGCCGCGCTATCCGATAACGGAAGGCGTGGCCGACCCCCGACAGACGCTTAGCTGGAAACCGATCGACTTCATCAAAGAAGTCCACGGCGGCCCCGTAAAACCTGTAAAAACGGCCGCTCAAAGTTTTGCGGCCAAACCCCAAACTTCCCAGGGAAAAACGGAAGGGGGACGCCACGAGGAATTTGCTCCGATAAGCGAACGAGACGGCCGCAGACGTAAGCGCCGTCGCGGCAAGGGACCCAAAGAGCATGACGTCGACGCTAGATTTCAGCAAGATGACGGTGCGCCGCAGAGCGTTCAAGAGATAGGCGCGACCTCAGACGCAGACGCAGCGGCGCAGGACGATTTCGGCCAAGCTGGCCAGAGCAAACCCTTATTTTCGCCTCTTTGGCCTCAGTCCGACAAAGATTACCAAATTCAGTTGGAAAAGGAATATGGAGAGGCTCGTCAAAAAGAGAACGCCCAGAGCGCTGCCGCCGCAGCCGCCTCCGGCGCCGCCGAAACCCGGCCGGCCGCCGTCGGCGAAGAGTCGGGTCCTGTTTCCTCGACAGCTCAAACAATGACGGATCAAACGATAACAGCTCAAACGATAACAGCTCAAACAATAATGGCTCAAACAACGCAGCCGCCTTTTGAGGAAAAAGCTCCCGGTCAAGACGTCGGTTTCCGACAAGGCGCTTTGACGGAAGGCGCCGAAGAGCAAAAGCGCGATATTCCCGGACAAGTGGAGTCGCCTGCGGATGTTGAGCTTAAATCCGATCGGAAAGAACCAACCTATTTTTCCGAACCTGTTTACGATACCCGAGATCGTCAGTCGGCTCCGACCGCCCTCGATGAACCGGGTTCCGCGCCTGCCGAGGCCGCATCCCTTGCGCCCGACGATTCCGAATCAAGAGCCGAAGGTTTGCGGGACGCCGAGTCGAAACCTCTTTCGCCTGTTGAAATAGGCGAGCAACAAGCCCAGACGGCGACTCAGGCGTCGACTTCTCAGGCGACATTATCTTCTCAGACAGAAACAGCCCAGCCGACCGCTATTCTACAGGCTCCTGACGCCGGCGTTTCAGATGAGCCTGCTCAGGTCGAACCGTCAGCCTCATCTGCCGAGACGACGGTTGCTCGTCAAGATGGCGACGATGAGCCTGCTTGTCAGGTGGAACAGGAGCAAGCAGCTCAGCGCGAAAGAGAGAAGGATGAAAGAGTCCGTGACGAAGCAATCCATGATGAAGCAATCCATGATGAAGTAATCCATGATGAAGCAGCTCAGGGTGAAACAGATCAAGAGGAAACAGTACAGGAACCGGAATTCCCTGCCGTCGAAGGTAAAGAGCGCGATCATCAAAAAGAGAGCGACGTCTCCGCTGAAGGTCGGCCCCAGCCGCCGGCGGAATTCCAGCCGGAACTACTTGTCGGCTCAGATGATGCTTTCATTAGTACTCAAAATGTGCTCAGCCAAAAGGACGTCAGTCAAGACGTCGTCGCTCAAGAGGCCGCCTCTTCGGATGTCATGGCTCCGGATGTCATCAAGCCGGATGTCATAGCTTCTGATGCCGCCATTCCGGATGCTGCAATCGACGCTCCCCAGCCTCCTGAAATTCCGAAATTTCAAGAGTCGGTCTTCCAGCAACGCGTTCCTTCAAAACCTCAGGAGCCTTCCGCGGAAACGCCCGCTTCGAAACCTAAGCGCAGCCGCAAACCAAAACCAGTCTCCGCTGAATCGAGCGCTCAAATCCCTAGCGTTCAAGTCTCTAGCGATAAGCCGTCCGACGAAGCCGCCTCGAAACAGACTGCAGCTTCAGAGAAGATTGCCGAGCAGAAGGCGCCTAAACCTAAACGTGCCGACAAACCAAAGCCTGCCGTAAAGGACTCCTCAGGCATCGACAAAAAAGACGGGACGCCGAAGAAGAAATCGCCGGTAGGCTCCGTCGCCGAAAAGGCGAGTGTCGAGAAGGCCTCTAAAAAGGCTCCTGCGCCGTCAAAGAAAGCGCCGGTCGCGCCCCCAAAAGCGCCCAAAAAGCCTGCGGAAAAAAACACGACCCAGCCCGGCACGACTAAAAAAAATAAGACGCAGGACAAAAACCTCAATCCAGACAGCGCTGCTTCACAGGCTAAGACGCCTAAATCTCGAGTCGCTGCAGCCGGAAAGAAGCTTGAGGGTGAGGGCGAAAGCAAAACCACGCCAAAACGGAGCCCCAAAAAGACCGGCGGCGATTGAGCCTCTTAGCGTCTCTTCAAGCGCTTCTGAAAGATTAATGGACATCTACCATCGCCTGAACGCCTTTTTTGGTCCCAGGCACTGGTGGCCGGGCGATAGCCCTTTTGAGGTCATGGTCGGCGCCATTTTAACTCAAAACACCAGTTGGCGAAACGTGGAGAAAGCCATCGACAATCTCTCCCGGCTGGCTCTTCTAACGCCTGAGGCCATTGAGGCGGCTCCGACCGACACCCTCGCTCAAGCCCTGCGACCTTCAGGTTACTACAATATAAAAAAAGACAGACTTCTATCCTTGGTCCGCTTGGTCTTGGAGAACGGGCGGGGAGGCGCGGATCCGGAGATATTGCGGTGGCCCATTTCCAAGCTTCGAAGCGCCCTTTTGGAAGTCAAAGGGATAGGACCAGAGACGGCGGACTCAATCGTCTTGTATGCGGCCAATAAGCCCAGCTTCGTCGTCGACCTCTACACTCGCCGCCTTTTTTCCCGCCATGGTCTTATTCTAGGCTCCGAGTCCTACCAAGACATCAGGTCGTGGTTTATGGAAAACCTCGTTTGCGATGCCGCGCTGTTTAACCAATATCATGCTTTGATAGTCGCCGCCGGCAATAAGCTGTGCAAGCCGAAGACTCCTTTGTGCAATATGTGTCCTCTTGGCGATGATGTTTTTCTCGATGAATCTTTGCTTGTCTGACGAAACTTTGCTTGTCCGACGAATTCCGCTTGTCCGATGAATTTCTGCCTGTCTGACGAATGTTTCTGTCTGACGAATGTTTATAGATGGGCCGATTGACTTCTTGCGCTCAAATTAAGGCTTGGATGTCGGCGAATAGACTCAAGCGCCCCAACTTTTCAATCATACGTGAGTTATGACCACCAAATCGGCTTTGTTGCTGCTTATCGTTACGGCTGTTTTATGGAGCACGTCGGGAGTTTTAATCAAGTTCGTCGAGTGGCCGGCGTTGCCTTTGGCCTCCGCCAGAGGTTTAGTCGCGGCCGTCACGATGAGTTTTCTTCTTCCCGGCGGCTTTAAACCACGTAATCTTGAAAAGGATGATTTTTTCGTGGCTGTTTGCTTGACTGTTTTGTGTCTGTGCTTCGTCACCGGCATGAAGGTCGCGGCTGCCGCCAACGTCATTGTCCTTCAGTACACGGCCCCTCTGTGGGTGGCGGTTATGGCGCCCTTTTTTTTAAGAGAGCGCACCAGCGGTCGGGACTGGATGTTTATGGGGATAATGTTTTCGGGAGTGGTTCTTTTTTTCTTGGACGGCTTGACCTTTACAAGCATTACCGGAAACGTCTTAGGACTGACGAGCGGACTCTTTTTCGCCTTCCAAGCGGTTTTTTTGCGGAGAATTAAAAATCGCTCCACAGCCAACGCCCTGATACTGGGCAATTTTCTGACGTTTGTCGTAGGTTTTGCGGCTTGGGGTTCGCCGTGGCCGTCGCTGATCGACGTCATTATAGTGCTGCTGCTGGGCGTCTTTCAGATGGGCGTTCCATACTACCTGATGACGCTGGCGGTGCCTAAGGTTTCCAGTCTCGATTTGGTGCTTGTGCCGATGATTGAACCGATTCTTTGCCCTCTGTGGGTCTTCATCTTCTTGGACGAGCGTCCCGGAGCATACGCATTGGCAGGGGCTGTGGTGGTCATATTGTC
>JAISZP010000075.1 GCA_031269135.1 Deltaproteobacteria bacterium
ATAGTCGAATGGATTTTTCCCCATCAATGACGTCCCATTTGCGGAAGTCTCATTTACGGTAGTCCCATTTGCGGAAGTCTCATTTACGGAAGTCTCATTTACAAAAGTCCCAATTACAGAGTCTTTGAGATTGCGGATGCGGCTCCCCATCAAACCTCTTTTATCTTACCAGGCTTTCTTCATCTCATAATGTACCCATTTCCGCTCTGCAGTCTGCGAGCCGGTAAGGACGCCTACACAAGATCGGTTCGCCATGTCGCCGTCGATCCATCGCTTTATAGCCGCCGGGCCAGCTTGTTCAACTTCTTCCCAACTCGTTTAACTTTTTCCCAGCTTGCTTAACTTCTTCCCAAGCTCGTTCAACTTGTTCCCAAGCATCAGGAGAAACTGGGGCATTCCCTTCGATCGCGCCGACATTACGGATCGACTGGAGGCGCTACGTCATCGGCATAGTGGAAGCCGGAGAAAACTTGTCGTTTGGCGCCGCTTCATCCTCACGTTTTCACCGAATGTTATGCATGATGACGCCGCCTATCGCACCTCCGGCTATCATGACCAAGTATAACGGCCACACGGTTTTCGACCAAAACACGTTGAGGTATGAGTACTTTCCGTCCGCATACAGATTCAACGGCATCGCAAACAGCTGCACATCTTGTTTGTTTTCGCCTGATGCTTGCGCGACGTCGTCGTAGATTCCCCTAAATTTCCGCTCTTGCTGCAAATAGTAAGCATCCAAAAACCACAACAGCAATGCGGGAATAATCGCCATGAACAGATACGACGCCTCCACGCCGCCTGTCGCAGCAAACAAAGCTAACGCCGCTGCAAAGATAGCGATCGCCCAGCCTTTCATCTGAAAGGAATTTGCGCCCAGCCGCGAAATCGCATTTTGGATGAATTCCAGGTGCTTCATCTCGTTGTCGTTGAATTTGTTTTCTTCAGCCATAATCAGGCCCTCTTGCCGATGAAGTAATCATCAATGGCATCTTTACGCGATGCAGAGCGGTCTATCGTCATTTTGGCGTTCGATGTGAAATCCAGCCGCTTCACGGAAAAAAAGGGTCAATTATTTGACGGTATGCCGCTCGTAAAACTGGTCAAATGACGCCTTTCAAGGGGCGCGCGAAAAGCGGGGAAATTTTGGACAATCTTTTCGCTCTCGGAGAATAAAATGAAATCGGCGCCAAAATTTTGATTAATTAAGTAACTGAGACGGTATGACTTTCCGATCGTCAAGCGGAGCCGGATCCGGATTAGATTAGATTAGGTCAGATCAGATCAGATCGGGTCAGGTCAGGTCAGTAGGCTAAGATGGGCTAGGCTAGGCTGGGCTGGACAGGCTAAACTAATTAAACCAGTCGCCGTCAGATAAGGTGAAATTTTGGGGCTGCCGACCTAGCGTCGATTGCAGCGCCAACCGCAAAGCAAACACTTGTTTCGGCTGAAAAGCGATTCAGAGCTGAAACGGTAAATCCTGGGCGAGAGAGAGGAAACAAACCGAGCGGCGATCAAACCTTTTCCAGCGGAGCCGAAAAACGTAAAGATCGCGCCGTTTCGAGGGTTTCAAATTGGATTAGATAACTGCCTTTGGCGTAATCGATTTCCTTGATGATTCCTAAGCCGAATACGGTGTGCTTAACCCTTTGGTTTACGGAAAACGGCGAGGCCGAAAAGGGTTTTTCTTGCTCTTGCCGCTGCTCGACAGGCGAGTGGTCGGGTTCGACGATGAAATCGACGTTATTTTTCCCGGCCTCGAAGATGAAACGGGATGTCGCCTTAAATTTTCCATCATGGCCAATCTCGGCCGAGTCTGATAAAAAAAGAAGGTCTTTAGCTCTCGTCATAGCCACGTAACAAAGTCTTCGTTCCTCCTGCAGTTCCTCAATTGATGTAGCTCTCTTGCTTGGAAGCACTCCCTCGCTTAAACCGCATAAAAACACCACCTCGAATTCCAATCCTTTGGCGCTGTGAATGGTGAGGAATTTCACGGTGTCGTGGGGACTGTCGCGGTCGATGTTGCTGAACAGGGCGGCGTTGTTCAGAAAATCCTCTAAAGTCGCCTGCTCGTCGTCTCCAAATTCGATGACCGACCTCTTAAGCTCAGCGACGTTATCCAGCCTGTCTTGATCTCCTTGTTGCCGCATATAGGCGTCGTAGCCGCTGTCGTCCAGAAGTTTCTGCAATAAATCGCCCAGCGAAAGACGCCCCAGGTCTGAGCGGGCCGTTTCAATAGCGTAAATGTAAGATTTAGCGTAGGTGCTGCTTAAAAACTTGGAGTTCATCTCATCTTTAAGCGTTTGGTA
Source organism: Deltaproteobacteria bacterium (assembly GCA_031269135.1). Classification (GTDB taxonomy): domain Bacteria; phylum Desulfobacterota; class Desulfarculia; order Adiutricales; family Adiutricaceae; genus JAISZP01. The sequence goes on from JAISZP010000075.1 coordinate 2,307, forward strand.
GAGAGATTGTCTTTTCGCGTCAGCCGACTGTTGAAGTATGGCTATGGTTTTTTTGCCTATCTTGCGTCTTGGGACTTTTATGGTCCTCAGAAAGGCCGCGTCGTCGCCTATGGTCACCATGCGCAGGTAACAGATGATGTCCCTGATTTCGGCCCGGTTGTAGAATTCCGTCCCGCTGAATAAACGGTAGGGCACCGAGTTTTTTATGAATTTCTCTTCGATTGCTCTGGTTAAATGGTGAGCTCTATATATGACGCCGATTTGGTTTAAGGCGTAGCCGTCGTCGAGTAATCGCCGAATTTGGGAGATGATCCAATCGGCTTCCGCCTTGGCGTTTTTTGCCCGAAAATAGACGGGCTTTACGCCGTGGTCTCTGACAGCCTCAAGACGGCCTGAAAGGCGGTGAGGGTTGTTTTTGATTATGGCTTCGGCGACATTAAGTATTTCAGGGGTGGAGCGGTAGTTTTTCCGGAGAGTCAAGCTTTTCGAGTTGGGGCGGAGAATGGTGAAGTCGTTGAACAGCTTTATGTGAGAGCCTCGCCAAGTGTATATGGTTTGGTCTTGGTCGCCCACGATGAAAATATTGCCGTGGTGCCCGGACAATAAGGTCGCCAGAGAGTACTGGCGCTTGCTGACGTCCTGAAACTCGTCGATTAGGAGGTATTCGACCCGCTTTTGCCACTTGTCGCGAATATCTTCAAACGTTTCGAGAATATAAGTGGTGAAATTTATGAAGTCGTTGAAATCGACGCCGAAAGATTTCTTTTGCTCATATAAATATCTGAGAAAGATTTCTTCCCTGAAGCTCGCGCAAGATTCAAAGCTGCGTCTTATGATGTTGTTGTCCAAAAGGAGAATTTCTCCGATGTAGGTGTTGGCCGTCAGTTTTCGCGCTTCAAGTATTTCATCCAAAGCCTCTTTGATCGTCAAATTCTTCATGGTCAAGCGCATATCTTCGAAGATTTTTTGAAGGATGTCTTTTTGAGTGGAGGGATCGAAGATTACGAAATTTTTAGGAAAACCTAGGGTGTTGATTTCATCTTTTAAAAAATTAAGGCAAAAAGAATGAATAGTGCATATGTAGCCGAGATCGAGATCGCCGACAGCCGCCCTAATCCTGGCCTTCATTTCGTTGGCGGCTTTGTTGTGAAGGTCAGACACAAGATGTTGGCGGGATTTACGCCCAACTTCGAGACCAAGTACAGATACCGCCGCGTCAAGACCCTGGTCTTGCCCGTTCCTGGCCCGGCGATGACCCGCACAGCCCCTTCCGTGGTCGTGACGGCTTTTATCTGCTCGGAGTTGAGGTCGTCTAACGGATCCAAAGGCCACCTTTTGAAAGCTGATTGATGTCAATCGCCAATCTTAGTTTTATCCTGCACGTACTGTTTGCCGTGCTCAAGGCAGTGCCAGGCTCTTTCCAGTTGCCCGCCCAAATATATCGCGTGGCTTATATCGGAGACGGCGTGAGCCTTGGCGAGCAGCCAGTTCATTTGCTGGGGAGTCTTCGCCCGGTATTCGTCGAGCAGTTCTCCATCGCCGCTGTAATGCAAGGCCACAAGTTCCTCGGCCTGGGGGTCGACGCCGATCTTGAAAAAGCCGTTTGGGTCGTGACTTAACTTGTAGGGACGGGAGGTCCACTCTTCGATGATTGGTTTCACCTGGAGAAAATCAGCGGGATCGAGGGTTATGGAAAGAGAAGTCACCGTCAGCGTTCCAGGCGTGAAGGGCGGCGAGACGTCGTGCTGGCCTCGCTTTTCGTTAAGCTTCCGGCAGACGAATTCCATAAGGCCGTAAAGACCCACGCAGTTCACCGGCCAAGCTCTGGAAGCGTTGTGAGAGCGGAAAAGAGCCGAAAGATGCATCTTGTCGTCGATTTTACGAAAAAAAACCGTGACCAAGCACGGCGAGTCATGGCCCTTGATGTCGGTGTTGTTGTCCCAAAGCGAGATATAGGCGTGCCGCGAATCGCCCGCCGAAGACAGATCCGAGACTGCCTGCATCAATAGGTCTTCGTTGAAATGGGTCCTTAGCCTGTGTCCATAGGTGTAAGTCAGGCCGTGTTTCAAGCTGCCGTCGATGAGCTCGTTTTTGTATTCCAAGAGATTTTCCGAGGAAAGATTTATTTTAGCGAAATCGGTTTGTTCCATTCGGCCGGGGTTGGTTACGACGGCTTTGAGGTTGTTGAGTTCCAGGCGCTGTTTGCCGTTACGAAAACTGACGGCGTTTCCGAAGCGAGACAGTTTAAAAACAAGTTCCGACCAAGCTTGAGTTATGGTTTCGGCCGTGATCACATGGGAGAAGCGGTTGCTTGGATAAGTGTTTATTATGGGTTTAGGCAAAGGGATGCCGGCAGGTCTGACGAGCGGAGGCGAAGCTGGTTTGTAATTGTCGAAAAACGTTTCCAATCGCTCTTTGAGGTCTTTGTGAGAAAGCCCGGTCCAGTTCTCGACTTGAGGTTTTTTGGAAAAAATCTCCGGGTAAATCAGCGAATCCATGCTGTAGGTGGACTGCGGACCCTCTATGGTGATTTTTTCAAGTTTTTCGATGTGTCCGTCATCAAAAATGTAATCCTGCCACTGATCCGTTCTGACGATCTTGCCGGAAAAAAAGTTCGACAGTTGGTGCGAGGCGCCTGAGAAGTCCTTTCCGAAAAGAATTATCGTATCAATCTGCGGGTTATGATGGAGGTTGCGGAGCATGATGTTCAATCCTCCGCCGTAGAGTCCGCCGATTAAAGCAAAGGGAGAAGGAGCGTCGAAGATGTCCGGTTTCGCTTGTCGCCAGATCTTCCACAAGTAATCAATCGGCGTCCACAGAGAACAAATCGCCACCGTGCCTTTAGGGTTGACGGGCTTGATGTTTTTGACCGCGATGGCTAATTCTAAATCCATAGTTCTCTGCATCGGATTGAGAGTTGATTTGAAGCTTGGCGGAATTGAAGAAAAAGGCGCCGACCAAGCCGAATCAACATGCTCTCAAATGCCCGTCTCCCGTGACTACGAATTTGGTCGTAGTCAGTTCCCGAAGGCCCATGGGTCCGTAGGCGTGCAGTTTAGTCGTGCTGATGCCCATCTCCGCCCCTAATCCCAAACAGCCTCCGTCGTTTAGTCGGGTGGATGCGTTGACGAAAACGCAGCTGGCGTCGACGAGTCTTTGAAATTTCAAAGCATTCTTCAAGTCCTTGGTGCAGATGGCTTCGCTATGCCTGGAGCCGTAACGTCGTATGTGCTCTATGGCTTGATCGATGTCTTGAACGATTTTTACGGCTAGGATCAGATCTAAAAACTCTCGACCGAAATCGTCCGAAGAGGCTGGTTTGGCCTTCGGCATGAATTCAAGAGATTTGGCGCAGGCTAAAACCTCGACGCCGCGCTCCGAGAGAGCTTTGGCGGCGAGGGGGAGAAATTTTTCCGCTTCGCTTTGGGCGACCAATAAACACTCTAAGGCGTTGCAGGTGCCAGGACGGTTGCATTTGCCGTCGATGGCAAGCTCTA
>JAISZP010000106.1 GCA_031269135.1 Deltaproteobacteria bacterium
GCCGGTCTTTGAAGGCGGCGGGCTGGAAGGGATCTGAGCGGTTGAAGGCTCAGCACCGGATTTAGCCGCTGGGGAAGAAGCCTCGGCCTTTGAACCTGCGACTTCCGAAATCGCCTCGCCGGGCTGACCGATATAGGCCAAAATAGCGCCGGCCTCCAGATCGCTGCCGGGCTGGGCCACAATTTTCAAGATGACTCCAGCTTGAGGCGCTTCCACTTTGTTGGTGAGCTTATCGGTCATGACTTCCACCACCGCTTCCCCCACACTAACCTGGTCGCCTTCATTTTTTAACCACTTCACCACTTGAGCGGTGGACATGGTCAGACCCATTTTGGGCATTCTTAATTCCACGGCCATTTTATCGCCTTTCTCCGTCAGATCGCCGCCATTGGCGGCGGCTACGCTGCTGTTTTTTTGTATTAAAATTTCCGACGTCATCGGTAGTAGTCGTCAAACACTGTTTTTTAGTCCGGCTTTCGGTATGGACCCTTGGTTTAACGACTGATTTTAAACTGGACAGATGTTGAAACTGGACTGCATTGAACTGAAATGATTTTAAACTGAAATGAGAATAAAATATGACAGATGTTGAACTAGACCAATATTGAACCTTGATTGATATTAAACCTGGCAGATATTAAACTTGGGCTTATATTGAAACTGTCCTGAGAATAAACCTGGATTGAGCATAAAAATGACAGCTCTCAGCCAAGTTCCGCTAAACGCTGCGCGTCGCGGTAAAAACCAAGAGCGACCGAACCGGCCAAAGCCGCCTCCAAGTCGACCACAAATGGGCCTTGGCTGCTGAGGCTGATGGAGACCTTATCGTTTTCGCTTATTTCCACTTCGCGTTCGCCGTCTAAAGCTATGACGGCCGGTGAGACTGAGATGTCTATGTGCTCTCCGACATAAAGCCGCCCGCTGTCGGTGACCCCCACCGCCTTGATCACGCCCGGAGCTATCGGGGCCATCAGATCCCGGCGTCGAGGGTCGAAAACGACGTAGGCCCCAAAGGAATCTTTGGGACTGACGGGATTGGTTTTGCCTATGATTGAGGCCAGCCCCATATCGCCGGGTTCGCCGCGGGTGAAGACGGCTTGAGCCAGATCGCTCACATCCCAGACCGCCTTGGAACCGGTGAAACTGCCTCTGGTCACCACCGCGTCCACCAGAGCCTCGTCTACCTTTTGGCCGTTTTTTTCGATCGTTAAACGCTTGGCCTGGTAGACGGCCTGCGGTCCGGCCAGGTCCAGGGCGACCGCCGCCGCCGCAAGTCCCGCCGTCGTCGCTTCCACCATGCTGGGGAAGACGTTGTTGGTGCCGGAGGATATCGGCAAGAGCGGAACTTGACCTGAGCCTTTAGCCGCTTGTCGGCAAGTGCCGTCGCCGCCCAAAACCAGGATGCATTTAGCTCCTTGTCGAGCTATGGCCTCAGCCGCCGTCCTCGAGTCGTTTTGACTGCCGGTCAGCTCGACGTCGGCCTGCTCGATTTTTATTCCCGGCCCGGGCGCCTGAGCATTTTTCAAAAGACCGTCCTTAAAACTGTAATTAGATCCCAAACCGTCGACGGCTTTATGCATTAGGCCGAAATAATCCGGCATATACAGGATGCGGCCAACGCCGCAGGTCATGAGCGAGATGACCAGACGTCTGACGATGCTGACTTTGCCCTGATTGTCGACCACTGTCCCATGGGCCACCAGGCGACGAATATCTTTGCCGGAAGCGGGGTTGGCTATCAGACCTACGGTAGGCCGGTTCATTTGAAGCACCCATTTTGAAGGTTTATTATTCGACCATGACATGCTTTGGCCGGAGCCAGGTTAGCGACTCCGACCAAGTCAGGGTTTTTGCTTAATGCAGCGATTTGATTTTTTGACCTAATACAGCGATTTGACGGCAGCCAGGATCTTGTCGACCGTCGGAATATAAGCGGCTTCCAGCGGCGGGCTGAAAGGCACCGGGGTATCCGGAGCGGTCACCCTCAGGATGGGACCATTTAGGTAGTCGAAGCCCTCTTCGGCCAAGACCGCCGCGATTTCACCGGCGAAACCTCCGGTTCTGACGGCTTCCTGGACGATTACGGCGCGACCGCACTTTTTGACGGATTGGAGGATGGTTTCCTTGTCGAGGGGAGAGATGGTCCTGAGATCCACCACCTCGGCACTGATCTTATCTTTGACGAGGGCGTCGGCGGCTTCCAGGCATTTTCCGACCATGGCGCCCCAGCTGATGAGGGTGAGATCGTTGCCTTCGCGGGCGACGTTGGCCTTGCCGATAGGCGCCACATAGTCGCCGTCGGGGACTTCTCCGACAAGACCGTACAGAGCTTTATGCTCGATGTAGACGACCGGGTTATTGTCGCGGATGGCGGCGATCATCATCCCCTTGGCGTCGGCAGGCGTATAGGGCATGACCACCTTGATGCCGGGAATGTGGGCCAGCCAGGCTTCCATACATTGGGAATGCTGGGCGGCTGCGGAAAAACCCGCTCCGCACGGGAGACGAACCACCATCGGCAGCAGGACTTTGCCGCCGAACATGTAGCGCATCTTGGCCGCCTGATTGAACAGCTCGTCCATGGCGACGCCTAAGAAGTCGATGAACATAAGCTCCACAATGGGCCTGGTGCCGACCGAGGCGGCGCCGACGCCTAGAGCCAGAATGGCCGTTTCGCTGATGGGCGTGTCCACGACGCGCTCAGGGCCGAATTCGGCGAACATGCCCTGAGTTTGTCCAAAACAGCCTCCAAAGGGGCCGACATCTTCTCCAGCCAGAAAGACCTTGGGGTCTTTGCGCATTTCCAAAACCATACCTTCGCGCAAGGCTTCAACATACGTTTTCTGGGACATAGTGTAGTTCTCCTTTTAAGCCAGCACGTCGGTGGTGAGTTCGGAAATTTCAGGATAAGGACTCTTTTCGGCGAATGCGACACCGGCCTCGATGTCCTGATCGGCCTTAGCTTTGATGGAATCAAGGGTCTTTTGATCCACATACTTGAGATCCAGCAATTTTTTGGCGAACTGCGGGATGGGATCCTTGTCCAACCAGGCGGCCTGCTCCTGAGGATTCTTGTAGGTGCTGGGGTCGCCTTCGAAGTGGCCTCTGTGTCGCCAGGTCTTGCATTCAATCAAGCTGGGTCCTTCGCCTCTCCTGGCTCTGGCTATGGCCTCATAGGCCGCCTCGTAGACGGCGACCGGATCGTTTCCATCCACCGTAATTCCCGGAATTCCGTAGGCCCCGGCCCGATCGGAGATGTCCGTGATGTTCATGGCTGTGGTCTGGCGGTTGGAGATGCCGTACTGATTGTTTTCGCAGACGTAAACCACAGGGAGTTTAAAGGTGGAGGCCATGTTCAAGCCTTCGTGAAAGGTTCCGCGGTTGGAAGACCCGTCGCCGAAGAAACAGATGCAGACTTTGTCGGTCTTGAGGTATTTGAGCGCGAAGCCCACCCCAGCCGCCAAGGTGAGACCGGCGCCGACGATGCCGTTGGCGCCCAGCATGCCGAGATCGACGGCGGCGATGTGCATGGAACCGCCCTTGCCTTTACAGTATCCGTCGGTTTTGCCGAAAAGCTCGGCCATCATTACATTGGGATCCCCGCCTTTGACCAATAAATGTCCATGTCCTCTGTGGTGACTGTGGATATAGTCCTCAGGCTTAAGGTTGGAGATGACCCCAGTGGCTATCGCCTCTTCGCCCACATACAGATGGACGAATCCAGGGATTTTCTGCGCAGCGAAAAGGTCACGGGCCTTGTGCTCGAAAGCCCGTATCCGGACCATATCGCTGTACATTTTAATCAAGATTTCTTTTTCAATTTTCATTTTCGACTCCCAAAAGGTGTTAGCTGGGTTGTTAAGTCCGAATAAACGCCAAATCTCGTCAACTTTTGTTTTTTATAGGGTGCTGATCCAGATCCACCAGCACGGTCAGAGAAGCCACAACTATAACTATCCGATCCCCAGCGCCGAGAGAGGGCACATTCAATCCCTCAGTCTCCATGCCTCCTTCGACCACTTCAATCTCAACCTGACCAAAGGGCACGGCTTTTCTGATCTCTTGCAGGTCGAGACGCTCAGGATGAGGCGCGGCCACTTTAAGCCGAATGTACATGCGGTCAGGGTGATCGAAATTGAAGATGTCCATCAATCCGCACAGGCAACTGTGAGAAACTGCGTCCTTGATGGCCCTTTTGGCCGCCTTGGTCACGTCCTGGCCGTGAAGATCGGCTCCCGTGCCAAACTCGACGATGAACCGTTTTAAATTCATAGAACCCACTCCTTTAGTCGAACCTGACGACGATCATGACGCCGACGCTTTCGTCTTCGACGATCGTGAGGCTGATGTTTTCGTCTTCGGCGATCGTGACGTCGATGTTTTTGTCTTTGGAGATCGTGACGACAATGCTCGGCGCGCCGTCGGAGACGACGGCGCATGGTTTGTTTCCCGATTAATTGTCATACTTATGATTTCATCCATTGCAAAAGGTGCGCCAACACCAAAAAACTTCGACCCGCAAGTCCGGCCCAAGGCGTCCGGCCCACCTAATCGACACGATTATGCCTGCAAACATCCGATCCGATTTTTGAAAAAACGCAAACAGACGCCGCCGAGTCGAAAAAGTCGTCTTGATATTTTGGAAATGGAGAAAGGAAATTGGTCCGGATTGATACAGGCGCCTGTTTGAGTTGTTCCATTTTGGAACAATGTTGAACGGTTTTTCAGTCAAAGACAGGACAAGTTGTTGCGGCGAGCGAAAAACCGTCCAAATCGCGAGGCCGCCGCCTAATCAGTCCCAGGCCGCAAAACAATGCCGCAAAACAATCCGTCTCCCTCTTAGTTTTTCGCTCTCAGAACCCTCGCCCGACTTTTTGAGACGTTCAAACTGGATATATGAGGCAGACGGCGTATTTTGGCTTGCTGCGGCATCATTTATGGGCGCTTGTCGTTTGGTCATGGGACGCGGCATCTAGGTTGCATCTAGGCTGCATCTATGTTGCATCTATGTTGCTTTTAGGCTGCATCTTGGCTGCATCCATGCTGCATCTAGGTTGCTTTCGGTTGCATCTATGCTGTTTCTTGGCTGTTTCTTGGCTGTTTCTTGGCCGCTTCTTGGCTGCATCTACGACTTTATCGCCGCCTTTCAAACTCGATACTCCCGCCGTTCTAGCTTCAGCTTGCCTCTCGGCGCGGAGCGTTTTTCTTTATTTCGTGATCCGAGCATACTCCGCTTGCAGCGCGGCTGGGTTCGGGAACTCGTCGCCGTCTCCGAGCTTTGCAGATTCCGCGATTTGCCGTCTCCGAGCTTTGCAGATTCTGAGCTTCACTGTCTCCGACCTTTACCGTCGACGTTTTCTGCGGGTCGGCGGACGCTCGAATCGTTTCTGCGGCAGGCGGGCTGAACGCCAGTGGACGCCTGCGGCAGGTGCGCGATTATGGGGCCTGGTTCCGTTAGAATACTTGAGCAGTTATGGGCTTAAACTATGGCAGGGCACGAGCCTTTTGGCGGCGGGCGGCGAGATGAGGGCTGTGAGCAGTGAGTTGTGGGCTGTGGGCTGTGGGCTGTGAGCAGTGAGAGTATTGGATTAGGGGACAAATGGAGCTATGGAGTTATGGGGGGCTATGCGACTATGGGACTATGGCGCTATGGAGCTATGGAGCTATGGTGCTATGGGGCTAGGCGGCGATGGGATTAGAGATTAGGGGACTAGGGCAGGGGGCCTTGAATCCGGGGCAATCCAGTTTGCCCAAGAAAATCCTGAATCCTCAATTTTAATTTTTGGCGCCGGACCTAAAATTTTGCTATAATCATACGACGCTTTTTCTTTCGTAAACCTGTTTTTTCGTCAATAGTCGCCAAGGATTCTTGCTCGCAGACTTTTTTGCGTTCTCGATTAAAATCAATTCTTTATTTGAGATTATATTTATATAATCAAAGTATCATAGATTGACGTCTATTCGTCTTTACGGCTAATGGGAGGCTAGATATGGAAACGGTTTCCAGGCAAAAGGCTTGGGAGATATTGACCAAGTACAACTTAGAGCCTTTTCACCTTCAACACGCGCAGACTGTGGAAGGGGTCATGAAGTGGTTCGCCGACGATCTTGGTTATGGGGATGATGTCGAGTACTGGGGAGTAGTCGGGCTGCTTCACGATGTGGATTTTGAACTCCATCCGACGGAGCACTGCATTAAAGCCCCGGAACTTCTCAGCGAAAACGGAATTGGTCAGGACGTCATAAGAAGCGTGGTCAGCCATGGCTACGGTTTGACGGTAGACGTCAAACCTGAGCACGAGATGGAAAAGGTCCTTTACGCCGTCGACGAACTCACCGGTCTTATCTGGGCCACGGCTTTGATGCGTCCTTCCAAGAGCGTTTCGGATCTGGAGGTCAAATCGGTCAAAAAGAAGTTTAAGACCTTAAATTTCGCCGCCGGTTGTTCCCGACCGGTCATCGAAAAAGGGGCCGCCATGCTGGGCTGGGATCTCGACAAACTGATCGACAAGACCATCCAAGCCATGAGATCTTTTGAGATAAAAGATGTCTGATTCGTAAAAAAGATGCCTGATTCGTAAAAAAGATGCTAAGCCTGTAAAAAAGATGCCTTATTCGTAAAATATTGCTGATTTATAAAATTTTATAGGAATATTATAAGCATCTTTCTTAATTTAGTCGCCGCTGTGGTTTAAACCAAGCGGCGATTTTTAATGCTGATCGTCAGTATCCGGGAATTCGCCGATGTTTTCCTATCCGCAGCAATATTTTAGCTATCACCGCTAAGACTGGGAGTTCGATCAGCGGCCCGATTATCAGGGTTAAGGCTATCAGGGGTCTGTCCGGGAATGCGCCGACCGCGACGGTCAGAGCTACGGGGGAGTTTCTGGCTAGAGTGGTGAGGTTTAAGCTTACCGAATCCGCAAATGAAAAGCGCATCAGATCGCCTATGAAGCGGACGATGACGAAGTTTAGGGCGAAAAACAGCAGAACCGGCGCCAGAAGACGGACTAAGACGTCAGGACGGTCTATGAGATTTTGACCTTGACCGGTGAACATGCAGACCACGGCCAGCCAGAGGCACCAAAACCTCCCCTTGGCGGTGAAACGCTCCAAGACGCCCTTGAGTCTGTCTTTGGATCTGATGACGTGGACTAGGATCCTGGCGGCGATTAGAGGGATGAAAAGCACAAACAGAACGCTCCCCAAAAGAAGCAGAGGATCGGCCTGCCCTTGGAGACCGCCGAACAACCACAAAAACACGGGAAGAAGCAGTAATTGCAAGATCAGATTCAGCGGGAGAATCGAGGCCGACAGAGCGACGTTTCCCCGGGCCATAGCCGTGAACACGAGATACCAATCGGTACAGGGCGTGACTAAGAGCATTATGAAGCCGATGACCAGATCTTGCTGCCCTCTCAAAAGCAGCAGCGCCAGCACCCACCCCAGAATCGGGATCCAGACGAAGTTCAAAAAAAGGGAAGTCCCCGCAAATTTTAGGTCGGTGAATCCTTTTTTAAGGTCCTTGATGGGGATCTCCCAAAAGACGCCTAGGAGCATGAGCATTAAGAGAGGTTGGACGAGTAAAGCGAAAATAGGTACTAAAGGGGTGAATTTTCCCAAAAATAAACCTAAAAAAGCGCCTACAGCCAGTAATATCGGTTCCAGTTTTTCAGTCGAACTCATGACGGCCGCACCTTAATCGTTTCTATCCTCCATAAAGCCTCCCAGTTTGATGAAGAAGAAAAGGGTTGGTTCTGCCTGGTTTTGGTTTGGGCAGGGGAAAACATAAATTTTAAAAAGATTTTACCAGGGACTTTGAGATACCTTAAAAAGTTTAGTTGAAGCTAAAATTGAAAAAAAACAGAGTACTTAGCGTAATATAAGGTTAAGTGTTTATAATTAAACTATTGTCCATTTTTGCGACATCTTGACAAGTCTTCGATAAATTGATAGAAAAAGACATTATGAACACTAAAAAAATATCATTGGCTATCGCCTCAGTCGGTTTGAAAGTATGCTTGGCCGGGGTAGCTGTAGGCATGGCGTATGTCGCGGCTTTTTTTGAGCACCAGGCCAGAGTGGACTCCATTCAACCGCCTGCCGGCGAAATCGTTTCGGAGAAACCGCCGGCTCAAACGGTCGTGGCGTTCGCCGATTCGCTTAAACCTGATTTGTCTCTCTTGGCTAAAATCAAGGAGCAGTCCAGCGCAAAACCTGTTTTCGACAAGAAACTGAATAACTACGAAAACATGATCCATGAAGCCGCCAAGGCCCATCAGGTCTCTCCAGCTTTAATCAAAGCGGTCATTCAGGCTGAATCCAGGTTTAACGCCCAGGCGGTTTCCTCTCAAGGAGCGGTGGGCTTGATGCAGATCCTGCCCTCAACCGCCAGATCAATGGGCGTCAGCAGCCCACTTGAACCTTACGACAATATAACAGCTGGGGTGCGTTATCTAAAGACTCTGCTGAAAGAATTCAACGATGACGAATATCTCGCCTTAGCGGCCTACAACTGCGGACCTGACGCCATCAGGCGTTACGGCAACAACATGCCGCCCTTTAGAGAAACCAAAACTTTCGTCGCCAAAGTCATGGAATATTATACGTCTTACATCGATTCCTGATTTGATCGCGTCATTGCAGGTTTGATCGGCGAAAAAAGGTTCAAAGGTTTGTCGGCCTCCCCAACTCGGCGGCTCGCCATCTTGAGGTTTGCCGTTGGACCATCTGCGGCCGTTAAGTTTCCGCCCTTGGATGTTAGCGACTTAATGGTCCAGGCGACGACAATGTACCCGGCGACAGCACTGACTTCGGCAGCATGTCCCCAGGCGACGACAATGTACCCTGCGACAGCACTGACTTCGGCAGCATGTCCCCAGGCGACGACGTCGGCTCCGCCGACAATAGCCCCCGGCAACGATGTCGGGTTTTTTTGCGGTCATCGGCTCTGTTGAAGTCTGAAAAAGTGACGGGCTTCAGCGCAGCGATATGATTGTCGAGGCATCGTCATGGCCGGAGTCTGAAGATGGTTTCCATCCTGCCGTAGCCATTGAAGAAAGTTAGTTTATCGACGTATATTTCCGTCATCAAGTTTACGGAAAGTCTGTCGTCGGCCTCTTCCCGCATATTGATTTCTCTGCATAACACGAAAAAAATAAAATCAAGACAAATGAAACATTGAGCTAAAAACCTCCCTGTGCGGGAGGTTTTAGTTTATTGTTGAGAGGTAGGGGAAAAGATGTTATTGTTGGTTGAAAGAGAGGACTAA
>JAISZP010000216.1 GCA_031269135.1 Deltaproteobacteria bacterium
AGATAAGCCGTATCGGCATGCCGCATTTATTCGCTATATTTATCCACTCGGTTGGTCCGCCGGTCGGTTCGTCCATTACTCAGTTTGTTTACTGGTCGGTTCGTCCATTAGTCAGTTTATCCATTGGTCGGTTCGTCTACTCCATTCATGTCTTCTTGGGACTTTTCCCCTTGAGCTTGACTCACAAATTTCGGCAGGTCACGGGGACAACTGGCTCTACAAGCTTGTCCGCACTGCGGCCAATGAGCCGCGCATTTTTCTTCGTCCACCTGCGGAGGCGCTTGATGGCCGCGCCTTGATACCGCGCCTGCCGGGCAAGCCTTGCGGCAGCGGGAGCAGCCCAGGCATCCTACGGGGCAGAGCCGGTCCATCTGTTTTATGAAGGCCGTGCCGCTGCACTGGACGAGAAATTTTGAACCGACCTCTCTTAAGACCATTATGGCTTGGGGACAGGCGGCTACGCAGCTGCCGCAACCTCGGCACAAGCGAGGATATAAGGCGGGAGGCTCTCCCGCTTGCTTTGACGGACCGATGGCGCCGAAGGGGCAAGCTAATTTGCAGTCGCCGAAACCCAGGCAAGCGTGCGGGCAACTGTAACGCCCGCAGTCCAGGTGATGGCTAAGCCTGCAATTTTCAACCCCATGGAACCGAGAGATGATTTCCAAGCTGTCGGGCTTTTTCGCGCAAAGTCTTACGGCGACCATCTTCGGGTTTTCCGTAATCCGTTTCGGCGGCAGCGAATCGAGCAAGGTTCGGCGGCGTTTTCGGCCGCGCAATTGGAGATGAATCTCAAAACCCGCCAACATCGCAAGACCGATCGGCTTGAAATCGTCGTTAGCCAACTGCGATAAACCTGTCAGAGCGATTATGGTCCAAACTGCGGCCAAACCCCATTTCGAGCTTGTAGGCCAACTTGATTCAGTCGCCAGAAACAACAGCGGCGTCCACCAAAAAAACAAGTTCGGATCGAAATTTTGGTTGGTCAGTTCGCTCTTCGTCAGAGCGGCTAAGACCCATAAGACGCATAGAGTCAAGGGAGAAAACAAAGAAAAAAAAGGCTTGGTTCTCGCAAAGGCCAGCAGCGTCGCCGGAATCATCGTAAGGTAGAGCAGTTTGGGCGCGGGATGGATCAGAAAGGTCACGCCTAAGAGCCGTTCCAGATTCGTCGCCAGGAGCGCGACAATCATCGCTGGTATGAAGGGCTGGCGGCGGAGGCATCGGGTTTTTGAAGCGCACAGAGCGGCTAAGATGAGACAAGCGTAAGCTGAATAACCTGCGGCGGTTCCTAAAACAACGATGCCCATCATGGCCCCTGAAAGCCAGCTGTATTTTGGTCCCCGTCGAGGGACGAAAAAGTTGCAGGCCAAGGCGCCGACGAGAGCCAAGCAAGGCCAGGGGTTGGTGGAGACGAGCCATAAAAAGGGCGCGAAACACAAGGCGGTCCAAAGTTCGGTCCGTCGGCTTTCAAACCCCAGGTAAGGTCCGGGCCTAAGAGAGAGGGCTTTCACAAGCAGTCCCTATTTGACGGCGGGCGGCGTCGTCGCAATCAGTTCTTTTAGTCATCAGCGCAAGCGACAAAAGAGGCCTTGACGATGGGCAGGCCAGGGCGCAGGCCCCGCAGGCGAGGCAGCCGCTTAAGAGTTCGGAATAGCGGCTTGCTGTTTCAGGCCACTGATTTACAGGAGCTTGAGCCAAAAGATCCATCGGCAGTTCCAGCGGGCAAGAAGCGGCGCATCGCCCGCAGCCCAGACATAGGCCGTAGGAGTCGATCAGAGAAGAACTCCGAATCAAGTGGAGAGCTTTGGTCGATTTGCTCAGTCCCATTTCCAGTCTGGCTGTGGGACGTCCCCTGACAAGTCCGCCTAACACCACCACGTCGCCGGGCAAAGGGCTAAGGTTCATTTGAGAGAGAGCTTCGCTGACGCGTACTCCAAAAGGAGCCAAGTAGCTTGAGTATTGGATGGTGATGGGTGCTGAAGTTAGCGGAAGTCCGCTTCTGGCGACTGAGCCGATGGCCCAGAGATCCGATGGTTCCACCATGCCTCTGGCGAGAGGGTCCCAGGTTCCCAGTATCTTACGCTTGACCAGCGGCGGTAGGGTGTAGGGGTAACGCTCGGAGCAGCGCGCCAGCCGACCAAGACCTAAAGGCGCCGAGCGGGGAGAAACGACTTCGATGAATTCGCCGTCGGGCCACAAACGCCTCAGAACCGCCGCTCCGGCTTTTAAAGTGGCGAGTTGGTCCTCCCAAAGAACCCAGGCGCAGTCCAAACCCGGTTCGGGAACTAAAGCGGATATGATGGCCGGCTCTCCCGGCGGCGGCGCGATAGGAAGGTCTACTCCCAGAGACCTTAAAGCTTCTTCGAGATCGCTTCCGACAAGTCCCTCGATGGCCATGGGGCGAGGCGGCAAGCCGATGGAGGAACTATCGACTTTGATGGTGACGCTTCTTTGCCCTATAGCGGTGACGTAACCGTTTAAAGGGGAGTGCACGAGTCCGTCTTGGGGGTTTCGGGGAGGTCCCAGAAGTTGCCCTCTTGAGACTGGGCGGCCTATTTTAAGTGCGCCGACGGCCCGGCTCCCGAGTTCCAAAAAAAGTTCGTCGGGCGGAGGCCAGGCTTTGAGGACCTGTCGGGGGATTTCCTTCAAACGGACACCGGCACGCTGTCGGGTTTTTTCCTCTTTCTCCTATTTATCCTTATCAAGTAATAATACAGATAGTACACCATAAAGATGACCAAAAAACCCACGCCGATGAAATAGACCACCTTGAAGGTCTCAAGCCAGCCTGCCGCAAACCCCATAATCGTCGTGCCGATTCCAATGCCTATATCGAAGGAGTTGAAAAAGAGGGCAGAAGTCACTGTGCGGCGGTCATCAGGCACCGAGGAGAAGGTTAAGGCCTGGACGGAGGGAAACAGGGTGCCTTGAGCCAGACCATGAAAGACGGCGGTGATATATAAAATGGTCGGGTAAGGCAAAAGCCTGATTGACAACGTGGACATCGCCAATAGAATGACCGCCAGAGGGATTATTCTCAGATGCCCATAGCGGTCGTAAAACCGACCTGTGAACAGTCTGGCCGAGACTGTCCCGATAGTGCTTATGGCGAAGAAGTTGGCGGCGCTAGGCAGCCCTACCTCTTGGCAGTATATGGCCAGATATGCGGTGACTGCGCAGCACGTGGCGCCATACAGCAGTATCAAAACCGAAGATGGAATCGCCTTTGGTTCAATGTAAGCCTTAATGCCTTTAATCGGCGTGGATTTGTCGGAAGCAAGCACCATACGAGGCAGCAATAAGCTGATTAACATGCCTGCCACATAACAAAAAGCTACTGAGGTGAACAAAATATTGTAGCCGAAAACCGTTGAAATCTTCAGACCCAGTAAAGGTCCAAAGGCCAAAGCGCTGGTCGCTCCCAAGCCTAAATAGCCCAACCCTTCGGCCATTCGCTGGGGAGGAATGACCTGAGTGGCCATGGAGGCGGTGAGGGTGGAGGTGAGGCCCACTCCGGCGCCGTGCATCATGCGGCCTAAGGCGTAGAAGATCGGGTGGGGCACGATGATGAACATGAACGAACCAATAAAACAAATCGAAAGGCCAAGGCGAAGAATATTCGTCGCCCCGAAACGGCGGCTCAAGCGAGCGGCCAGCATGCGGCTGGTGATGGAAGCCAAGGCGAAGGAGGAGAATATCAATCCGATTTGTTCTTTGGTGGAGCCTTGGGCGTCGAGATATAGCGAAAGCGTCGGAAGCAACATGTTGAAACCGGTAAAAATGCAAAAACCGATCCCCATGAAGGTCACGAAAGTTCTAGTCCAGAGTTTGTTCGATTTATCAACAACCCCAAGGGCGTCATTGGAATATTGGTTATGAGGCATTTCTTCGCGCTCCGGCGCAAGCAAGGGCCGCCGTCATCAGATGCAAGTTTAAAGGCCGGCGGCGATAAATGTGACATACGGCGCGATACGAGGGGCCAGGAGGAAGTTTTATAAGGCGGGTATCGACCGTTGAAAAGCTGTCGAATCAACAAGAGCCATAATGGAATGACGAGATCTTAGCCTATGTTAAGATTTGTGTCAACAATAAGGCCTGGAGTCGGTTAAAGAGTCTAAAATTTCCAGCCCCCGGCAAAAAGGCGGTTTTGGCCGGAAATTAGTTTTAAAAAAAGATCTAGATAGTGCTATTTTTTAAAATTACAATTCTTTTTTCTGCCTAGAAATATTTTTCTTGAGATATAAATAGTAAACGTCATAAAATTTAAATTTTAAAATATATTAGCGGCAAATAAATTAAAGTTCTGGTGTTAATATTATTTTTAATGCCTATTATATTTAATTTTAATATGCTTATTCCTATAATAAATCAATAAAAAAGTATTTTTACGCTTTTATTGTATTATAATTCTGCTTTTAGGTAATGAACATTTAAAATTTTTACTCGTTTAGAGATTATTAGACTTTATTAACTGACTATAATATTTGATGAAAGTTTAAATATGAGTATTTGATAATTGTATGACAATTGTTATAGTTTTATATCTCAAGAAAAAAAGTTAGCTAAAGACGCTTTTAAAGCATTTACCGAAGCGCAAAAAGCCCTAAAAGCGGTAAACTAGAAAATATTTTGCAAATGATTTCAAGCAGTTAAAAACCAAAATTTCCGTAAAATCGGGTTTTTACACATCGTTGAGCATTTAAAAAATAAAAAACAGAGCCGACAGACGCTTTTGAAGCATTTTACATTAAAAAACAGGGCCAACTAGAATTTTTAAAAGTCTAGTTAGGCCCTGTCAGTTTTAACTAGGCGGGAGAGACGGAAAATTTTACATGAAAAAACGATCTTTGTCCTGCAGGGTGTAACCTAAGGCCATCATGATTTTCTTGATGTTGACCAGTTGGACCGGTTTTCCTGACTCAAGGCGGGTTACGGTCAAGGAAGATACGCCAGCTTTTCTGGCGAGAGAGCTCTTGTCGAGAAGCTGGGATTTGCGGGCGTTTAAAAAGGCCTGGGGATTGACTTTGTTTGCTTGTTGCACTTGCTGCTCCTTTTGCGCATAGATGGTGATGAGAAACCCAAAGTCCGACACTGTATCGGGTTGGAAGAAAGGCAAAGATTAAGATTAAATCAATTCGACTTTGATGAAGCGATAAAATTTCACCTAAGCGAATAACCGAAAGCTTACACTGTTCAATATTGAACAAATTGGCATATATTTTTATATATGCGATTTTTTTACTTTAAAAGAACAAAATTTGCTTTTTTTTGAAACATAGACAGCGTCTGGGCGCGTCTGATGAAAAGCTATTTTTACCTCAGTTTAGGGTGTATTCAAAGTATATCAGTCTAGCTCCCAGACAAGCGGACAAATTTAGTACTTAAATCAGATACATTCTACTGTTAATTTTTCAGTTTGTCAAGCATAATCTACTATTTCTTTTTCTCCTTTTCAAAGTTAGCCAGGCTGTAAAAACTAGTTATGTTTTCTGATAGAGCGTTAATGACTTAGGTACTTGTCAGATCCTCAGTGACTATAATTAAGCTCTTGATTCGGATGATCCTCTTTGAAACAGTCCTCGAATTAGATATAATCTCGTAGCTTAAGATGGTGATTGCTTTTATCCCCCAGAGGCTGATTATTTTTAATTAAGGCTATATTAGGCGAAATTGTTCACATGCAGTCTTAAACGCAGATTCTAAAATGGTTTTGACGTAAAGGCAAAAATTTGATCCAACCGCAACCTTATAGGGCAGCTTAAAAACAAGAAAGAGGCTGGATAAAGGTTTGATTTTAGGCTAAGCTTATTAGTCAAAACAATCTGGATTGACTAGCGGTTAATGTGTTATAATTTGTACAGGTCGAAACAAACTGTTTCGCTGTTCCGGCATTGCGGCGTTTCAAAGCCGCAAGGGCCAATTATTGTCTGATGACGCTTCAATCGCGATGCGCCTTTGGCCATTCGGCTTGGGCTGCGGGCAGGTTTCGTCGCTCGTTTGGGTTCTTAAAACTTTGTAACCATAAAGCTTTTGGAACCGTAAGGCTCTTGTGACCATAAAGCTTTTGGAACCGTAAAGTTTTTGGAACTTCGACTTCTTAAAGCCATATGCTCCTTATTCATCGGCGCTCTTGAAACGAAAACCGACGAAACAAAATCAGACCAGAGATCATCGAGGCAAGATGGTCGTCTGAAGGGCTGCTTAAAGGCGCTTTTTGCGTCTCCGGAAATTTTTAGTCCATCGCCGAATCAACCGAAAGCTGCTGAAAATCCCCGGATACGCAAACTTCAACTACTTGCGGCCATCGCCTTTCTTGGCTGCCGAAAATTTTGCGTTTATCGACGCCGACTTTATCGGTTTGCTTAGGGCCTATCGGACTATTGCATCAACGATGGCTTCAAAGATGGCGTCAA
>JAISZP010000307.1 GCA_031269135.1 Deltaproteobacteria bacterium
ATTCGCCGTCGCGGCCTTGACTTAAGTATAGGCGGGCTAGATTGGAGTGGTAAAGACTTGGGCTGAGATTTCTGGCTTCGGCTTCTTCCGCGGCTCTTTGCCATAGCTCGGCGGCGTCAGCGAACCTTCCGGCCTTAAAGGCCAGCAGGCCGAGATTTCCCCATAAACTGTCGAGTTCAGGCGGAACGGGTTCGGCTTCGGATAAAATCAGGGCCTGTTCCAGAGTCAGCGCGGCGGAGTTCAAGTCGCCCTGGGCTATCATGGCGACGCCCATAAAGTTGAGAGACTTCACGATGAGAGCGACGTTATCCGACAGCCGCGCCTCTTCCAATCCGAGACTGAAAAACCTCAAGGCTTCCTGGTTGCAGCCCCGTAAATACCAATGATATCCGCGCCCCAACGAGTCTTTGGCCTCGGCCAAGTGGAAGGGGTCTTCAGGCGGCATCGGGCCGCAGGCGCTCGCGAACAAGAGAGCCAACAACGCCGTCAAAGTGGGCAAGAAGGCGGTCATGAAAGAGGTTTTGAAGTTTTTATTGGTCATTTTTTATTGACGATTTTTTAGGAGTCATTTTTTTATGGCTCATTTTTTATAAGTCATTGCCTGGCGGATCCTGATAAACTCTCCGGGGCTTCACTGGGAGTGAGGTTTCCTCTGATGAGAAAGTTGCGCTTAATCGAATCCAAGACCTGATCGACGTCTCTTAAGCCTTCTCTCGTTCCTCTGGCCACCTCGGGAAAAGAGCGCGTTCCCTGCTCGACTTGGGTGAGTATCAGATCGATTTTCGCGGTGAGATTAGGCATGTCCTTATTGAGAGTGGCTGCGGTTTGATTTAAATTTTCACTCACCCCTCTAAGTTCCCTCAGCAGCCTTAAGATCTCGTCGTAGGCCTCTTCTTTGGCGATCATGCCGCCCAGAGAACCCTCGCCGGAGGCGATCTGACCGGTGATCTTCTTGACGTTGCCCATGGTGCCCAATATGGGTCCTTGAGGGTCCTGAAGTTGGGAGGTGAGGGACGCGACGTTCATCATGATCTCTTCGAATTGCTTGAGTTTTTGTTCAAGTTGGAGAGCCATGATGATGTCGTCGATGGTCTTGGGGTCGACGGCGGGCACCTGGCCGCCTTCGGGGATGGGAAGACTCTCTGGGCTGCCGGGCACAATTTCGATGTACTCGCTGCCTATCAAGGTGGGGCTGTTGATGTTGGCTTGGCTGTCGCCTCTTATGCGCGAGGCGAATTCGCTTCTGACGCTGAAGTAGATCTTCACGTTGTTGGTTTCGGTTATCTCAAGGCGTTTGACCACGCCGATATCGGTTCTTAAAAATTTGACCTTGACTCCGGGCAGGATTCCATAGCCTTCATGGTAGAGGGCGAAGTAGTTGGTGTAGCTTTGGAACAAATCTTTGCCTAAGCCTAATATCACCATAGCTGTGACTATGAAGCCGAAGCTCAGCAGCAACATCAGGCCGGCCAGTTTTTCAGCGGCGCTGTAGGGCAGGTTCATTTTTTATTCGCCGTCGTCTGGGATGGGGTTGTCGTCGAGCTTTACGATGCGGTCGAAGCTCGACTGGGAGTATTCTTTCTCATGCTGGTCCAACACTAAGATGGATTGCCCTCTAAATGAGGCTTCGTCTCTGAGCACAGGCCAAAGGCGCATGAAGTTCGGAATCCCCATCAGGCTTAAAGGTTTCAGCAGAATAAACAGCTTAGGATTTCTGCACATCAGCCAAGCCGTCAAACACAGGCCTCTGGTCTTTCCGGACAGCAGAGCCTGGTCGGCGTCGGCGAAAGAAGTCAGCTCCAATTTTTCCAGCCATTGACGAGCTGTCCGTACGGCTTGCTCGTCGTTCGCGTCTTGATTGTACTGAAGATCCAAGCACATGTTTTGCAGCAAAGTGTAGCCGGGAAGAAACGAGGTTTTTTTGCTCAGCATGGCGGCGGTTTTGGCGAATGATAATCTCTCCCAAAGGCGCCGGGGATGAGGGGCGGGTTTGCCTCCCCATAAAAGATGTCCCTCCGGCGCGGAATCGATGGCCAGGCAAAGGTCAGCCAAAGCGTTTAAGATTTTGGGGTCGGAATGAACGGCTAAAACAGCCTCGCCGACTTGGAGGTCCAGATCCGGCACAAAGGCTTGTCGTCCGCTGGAAAGCGGAAGTTTCAAGCCTTTCCAGCTGATGGCGGGGGGGTCATCCATAGAGAATAGTTATCAGCACCCCGGCTAGAGTGCTGAAGATGAAGCCCTCGCCCATCGCTCGACGGGAAATGGCCGGCGCTTGGCGCATATCTCCATCCGGAGTCTGCCAGGCGTGGAAGAGGCAAAAAAAACCCATGGCTAAGCTGATTAAAAGGCACTTTATGGCGAGCATCAAGATCTTAAATGGTTCGATAGCTACAGCGACGTCTGAAACAAACTCGTATAACGGCAGATCGATGGCTCTTACGATGCCCCAGTAAGCGCCCAAAAAGGTCGTCAGCGACATCAGCAGAACCAGGCCGGGGAAGGCCAGCACCAGACCTAAAAGCCTAGGCCAGGCCAGGATGTGTTCCGGCGGAATGCCCATGAGCTGCAAGGTGTCGAACTCGCCGGAACTCTTCATCAAGGCGAGCTCCAAAGTCATGGGGCCGCTGTAGGTCATGACCACGGCCACCGTGGTGAGTATCGTGCTTATTTCTTGAAGGTGGACCGAGACCAGCAGAGACGTAAGCGCGCTGGCCCCGCCTACGTTCGCCAAGACTCCGAACCACAGGGCCGACCACAACACCCCCATCATCAAGCCCATCAGACACAGAAGAACGAAGCTTGCTCTGAAAATGACGTAGACTTGAAATAGGATAAGCCGCCGCATCAGCCTTCGTCGCCCCAAACTGCCTCGGCCTAGACCCCATAACCCAAGAATGAGGAGTCTTCCGGAGAAGGCCACTTGGTTGAGGCGCTTGTTGATCGTACGCAAAGAGGGGCGGCCCAGGGCGCCTAAAAACCTTCCCAGAAAACCGGCGACTCCCTTTTTTCTCGGCTGGTTTTGGAAAGCGCTGTCAGAAGGCAAATTCTAACCGCTCGGTAGTGGAGCCGGTTTGGACCGATAGGGTCAAGCCTTTGGGATCTTTGGCTTCCGTCGGAAAATACAATAAGCCGTGGCTGCTTTGGCCGGGCTCGATGGTGGCGTGATCGAAGGAGCGCTCTCCAAAGTCCCTTTCAAGCTCTTCAGGTTTGTCGCCGTCCAGGCCGGCGCCGGCAATAGTGGAAGCGACGCCGATGGCTGCTCCAACCGCAGCGCCCTTGCCTGCCGCAGCCCCTACGTCAGTGCCGGTGACCACGCCGACAGCGGCGCCGAGGGCGCCGGCCGCCAGGCTCCATAGAAAGGTGCGACGGGCGCCCTGACCTAAGGTGCTGCCGCCCGAGGTGTGCTCCTCTAAACGCTGATAGACGACATTAGCGGGGAGGACCTCCCAGAGCTGGCCTTCGGCGTCGGTCAGAATCGCCTGCAAAATGGTGATGCTGTTTTGGCTTTGATTGTCGACCAGCACCTGAACCGGAATCACTCCCGCGTCTTTTAGGTTGAAGCCGAAGACCTGCTTAAGTTCCGCGGTGTCGTAAAACACTTTGGCCCCAACTTTAGCCTCCGGCAAAGAGACTTGGCTGGGATAGCTGGACATGGGCAGTAAAGGCACAGGCTTGAACTCGTAGCGCGGGGCGCATGAGACGGCGGCTAAGGCTAAGACTAATGAAGCGGCGAGCAGCAAACGTGATGTTTTAAAGCGCATTGATAAGACCTTTCGGCTGAAACCGTATGGCGACCCTTTGAATTAGAGTTTTAGGCTGCCGGAAATCGAGGCGGAGACGACGTTTATGAATAAAATCGCTGAAAACCGTAGGCTTTAGCCTGGCTGACGAATAGGACCATCAACATCAGTTTGGGAAAGCGACGTCATTTTTGGGAACGCGACATCAAGCTTGGGAAAGCGATATCATTTTTGGGAAAGCGAGATCAAGCTTTTGAACGATTGCCTTTATTGTATCGAAATATCTTAACCGATTGAAGCGGAAAATAACCATCCGATCAAAAAAAATTTGTTTTTTCAAAAATGCGGTTTCAAAATTTCTCTAAACTGAGTCCTTTGCTATAAATGATGCCCTTTGCCGCAAATAACGCCTGTCGCCGTAAATAATATGACTGCTTTGGGTGAATTTTCAATATGTCAATGCAATATATCCATGCGACTTATCTCATAGTCGTATTAAGCGTCAAGCCAAGATCTGCTGAAATCTCGCCTGATTGACTAA
>JAISZP010000337.1 GCA_031269135.1 Deltaproteobacteria bacterium
AACAATGACGGACCAAATGATGCGCCATGAATGACCGACACAACTCCCCCATTTTAACGGTGGAGAATTTAAGCTTCACCATCGACAAAGTAAATGTCTTGACCGACGTCAGCTTTCAGCTTCTCGCCGGAGATCATCTTTCCATCGTAGGTCCAAACGGCGCGGGAAAATCCACTCTTTTGAAATGCCTGCTGCGTCTTCATGAAAAAGGGAAACAACTCGGAAATATTACGGTGGACGGGAAAAAGTCATCCCTATACACTCAAAAACAACTGGCGAGAATGATTAGTTACGTGCCCCAGGCCGGAGGATGGATCCCGCCCTTCAGCGTGCAGGACTTCGTGCGGCTCAGCCGCTTCCCTTACACCTCGGCGACCGGCGGCTTCAGCCAAAACGATGAAATGGAGGTGGAAAGAGCCTTGGAACTGACGGGCATGACGGAACTCAAAAAAAGAAATCTCAAGTCCCTCTCCGGCGGCGAACGTCAGAAAGCTTACTTGGCGGCGGCCTTAGCCCAGCGCGCGCCCATTATGCTCTTGGATGAACCGGCGGCCGCTCTGGATCCCAAGCATACCTCGGAACTGTCGGCCCTTTTAAGAAAGCTCAACCAAGAAGAAAAATTGACCATGTTGATCGTGACGCACGACCTAAACCAGCCTTTAAGGGCTGCGGGCTTGTCTCTTGTTTTGGCTGCGGGACGAATGAGTTACTTTGGGCCTACCGCCTCGCTTTTAGAAAGCAAAGTCCTTGAAGACGCCTTTCAGCACCATTTTCTCTACCTTGAGCATCCTTCAGGACAAGGAAAGGTCGTCATCTCCGAGTGAAGACGTCATTTAAAATATCGCTGATGATCTTTTTGTCGCTTGCCGTTGTGCTGGCATGTCCATTCTTTGGTTTAAGCGTCATTTCCCCTGAATTCCTTTGGACTGCTGATCACCCTGATGCCGAAGTCTTCTGGCGTCTAAGAGTTCCAAGGACGATAGCCGCATTTCTGGCCGGCGCAGGGTTGTCGTTGAGCGGCTTAGTCTTCCAGGCTCTCTTTCGCAATCCTTTGGCCACCCCTTTTACTTTAGGCGTCTCCTCCGGCGCTTCCTTCGGAGCTTCCGTTTATTTTTGGCTTGGAGGAATTGCTTTGATTCGTACGGGGTCCTTGGGACCGCTTGCTTCAGCCTTGGCCGGCGCCGGACTGTCGATGTTTTTGGTCTGGGCGATCACTAGATCGAAGGGCGGACTGTCGACGGCCATCATGCTCTTGGCGGGCGTGGTCATAAACTTTTTTTTCTCAAGTTTGGTCTTATTCGTTCAATACCTCTCCGACGCTCACGATTCGCTGAGGATCATGCACTGGTTAATGGGTTCTATGGCCGGTTTAGAGACCGCCCGTCTAGCCGATCTCGCCTTTGTGGTCATCTATGCGACTATCTTCATTTTTATTCTTGCCCCCGAGATCGACCTTCTCACTACCGGCGAAGAACTCGCCCAGAGCCGCGGAGTAAAATTAAAATCGCTTAAGCTCAAAATCTTTTTGACAGCTTCAATCACCGTCGGGACAGTGGTTTCCTTAACCGGACCCATAGGTTTCGTAGGACTTGTGGTGCCCCACGCCTGCCGTCTATTTCTTGGCTGGAACCACCGCCGATTGACCACGACTATTTTCTTTTGCGGAGGGGCCTTCTTGGTTGTTTGCGATCTCTTCTCAAGGCTGGTGCTGGCGCCGGCGGAGATTCCCATAGGCATAGTCACCGCTCTGCTGGGCGGTCCCTTCTTTTTGTGGATTCTCTTTAGAACCAGCTCGGCCGGAGACCTGTTCTAACCAAGCAGTTTAGCGACTGTTGAGGTTGCGGTTTTCACAGTTGCGGTTTTCACCTTTGCAGTTTTCTCCGTTGCAATTTTCTCAGGGCCGCCTGACGACAGTCGCGGCCTCAACGGCGGCGCTTGCACCTGTCGGTTTTTGGGATGGCTGGAACGACTTGGTGGACGAGCAACCGTTTGAATGATTCGTCTTCCGGCTTGAGGGAAAAGCGCGGTC
Source organism: Deltaproteobacteria bacterium (assembly GCA_031269135.1). Lineage (GTDB taxonomy): Bacteria > Desulfobacterota > Desulfarculia > Adiutricales > Adiutricaceae > JAISZP01. The sequence goes on from JAISZP010000337.1 coordinate 2,030, forward strand.
ATCCGCCATCACATGGGCGTCATTGGAGTTCGCGGTTATGGCATGGCCGGACGGACATGCCCCAGGCGACCGAGAGGCGCCGGCTGCCGGGTGCGGAAGAAATCTTACGGGACTTGCCGTCCCCAGGGCGTTTTGCCGCGTCTTGACGGCAATTCCACTTTTGACGTTAGACCTTTTTTCTTCTTGCTGACTGCTTTTTTTGTTTCCTCAATCACCATAGCGACACATCACATCACTCCACCTGCCAAAGTCACCTCAAAACGTCTCAGGCTGAACTTAAAAAGATGAAGTCTCTCTATGAAAGTAGTCTTCAAGAATCTAAAAAACGCCTGTACCTTCTAAAAAGTAGCAGTCTTTTTGGTTTTGCATTTAAATATGATTATTTATTTATATAATCATGTATTTATTTTGTTTCTTAATCTGCTAATTATGTCTTTAAATTATTTTTTATTTATTCTAAAATTCAATATTAGCTGTTTTTTTCGCCATTAATTCTAAAAAGCCGCTGACGAACATTTTTTGTTTGTCAGCGGCTTTTTAGTCAGTTTCACATCTAGCGGCGAGGCGAGCGAGAAAGCGGCGCCGATTTACAACCTCAGAAAATGGTATTCGTAAGAGGCCGTTTCAAACGCCGGATTGCGGCTTAAATAGGAGGATTCCAAGACTATTTCTACGCTGACTTGTAAACTTCGGCTAGTGCTTTGTTGCAGGCGCCGGAGGGTCTTGAGAGAGAGGCAGGCGCTCAAAGGATCTCCAAAAGCCTTTCGGCGGCGCAGAAGGTTTTTTATGGTCAACCGAGTCGACAGTGTTAGACCAGATCATCAAGGCCGCCAAGGTCAGCATCGGATGCCTCGATGCCTCGGAAATGTCTCAGCCGAGCAATAGGCTTATCGAGCATCTTCCGCCGAGCAATAATCTGCCAAGAGAGTCTGCCGAGAGTTTGCCAAGGAATTTTTCCCTCGATCGCGGGGCAGAAAATGGGCGGACGAGTAGTCACACGAAGGTGTATGAAAAAAGTTTCAGTTATCGGATTTTTCAACTAAATGTTTGATTTTAGCGTATTCTAGCCGAGTTAAATCCAAAACAAAGTCGACCGATTCCCCTCTTTTCAAGAGTTTTTCAGCCAACTTTATCAAAGCTCGCTCTTCCCCTCTCGCTCTCCCTTCCGCTTCCCCTTCTTTCCTTGCATGGTTCAGCCTAGAGAGTTGGTCACGTCGTAGTTTCTCACGTGACTCGGCAATGCGTCTCGTTGATTCATCGATGGAAATCTCAAGCAGCCTAGCTCCTATTTCATTTATCACTGGGTCAAGTTGTGAGACCATATTTAAGTCCTCCTCGCTATCAATTTTGAAAAATTTCAGCCAAGACCATAATAAGGCGCCGTCAGATTTTTGCGGTAGTTTAGGCAATTCTAAGGTGTGGATTTCTGACACTTTCTTAAAAGATGTTGTGTAATCGGGTTATAGTAAAAAAACTGTTATGATAAAAATGATTTTCTTCTACACAAATATGATCAGCTATAATTATATTATAAACTTTCTTAATTGCAGAGTAATCGTCCCCTCTACCAATTTGTTAAAGAACAATTTTAGACTTATAAAGAAGTGTACGTTCGGAAAAATCTGGAATTCTCTTACTTTGCATTTCAATGTCGATAATTTCCGCCGCTTTTGTATTAACTTTGACATCAAGAATTCCTTCTTCGTCATTTTCGGAGTCCCGAGAAAGGAAAGGATTCAAAAAACTTAAATCCGACAATTGTTCTGGGTCTATTTTGAACACAGAACTTAAAAGTCCTATAGTTGCTTTGTAAGCTCTAGGAGCCTGTCAGATTTAAATTTGAGAAATTGACAGGATTCATACGCGCAAATTATTTAGTATTTGACTTTATTAATAGAATTACATTATCTTGGCTGCGGCATAAACTTAAAAGCGTCACTGTCGCTGAATGCGCATGATAAATAAAAGAATATACAAGGTATTTATAATTAGTTTTAAAACCTTTGATCGCAGCCAAGATATTAATTTTCTTAAATTTATCGAAGAGCAGATTTATAGCACTCATTTAGTGAAATTTATTGTGCTTATTGTTTCAATTTTGGAGCTTTCGCATTTTATGAACCAATATAAGGGTAGAGGCAGATCTGCGTACCCACCTTCTATGATGTTGGCGAAATCAATATATCTTGATTTTATCAAAAATCAAAACAAATACAAAATCAACATAAACAAAGTTATTCAACCTCAAGCCTAGTGAAATGGCGGTTTTTAATTTAAAAGTGTATTGATTTTTTTGCATACTATCGGCGGCATTACCGCTAACAGTTAAACATTATTTTACCGATGAGTCACTACGCACTAATTGCTCAAACGGTGAGTTCCCCATTTTGGCCGCGCCCACGCTACGAACTAGCTTGAAGAAGGAGTTAAGATCTTGTCGAAAGGCGCCGAATCTTCCTTAGCTAAACTCTGCGCCGTTAAGGAAA
>JAISZP010000335.1 GCA_031269135.1 Deltaproteobacteria bacterium
CAATCAATATGACGGGCATATCAATCAATTGCCGAGCAAATCGAATGGCCGCTTCGCCGCAATTTTTCGCACCGGCATCTCTGAGAGCCGAGTCCGCTCGGCCAAGGCTACCGTATTAAAGAGAAAGCGCGAGCGTACTCTAACGGAAAGAGTAGTTCAAATTCTTGCTGGGCGAATGCAACTGCATTAGGCGATTGAATATTGATGTTGTTGAAAGCGTCAATGTCGGATAAAATGCCAAAGTCGCTCAGGCGGCTAATCCTAAAAATTGTCTGTCGAACAAGATTGTTGGCGTAAACCCGATACTAAGATAACAATCATAGCAAATATTTATTGCTTGCGCATCTGATTGCGGCATATAAATATAGAAAGCCTATATTAGACGATTTAAGAAAAGAAAAAGCATTTTTTCAGCTTGTTTAGGGAAAATATAATTTTGTCATTTCGTTAATGTAATTAGATTGAGGTCATATTAATTTAATTATTAATTATAATATTGCGCAATATATCGTCTATTTAGTTTTAAATATTAAACATTATTATATATGTTATTGCAAAAACATCAATCTAGAGATATTTTAAAACAGCATTTTGGGAAAGAACATACTTTTTCATCAGATGGTTATTTTGCCGCTTCTGTTGGTCAAGCCGGCATCGATATGATTGAATATTATATTCGTAACCAAGGTCGGCAAGGATAGACGCATTAATCAGCCAGGTTAAAGCCTACCGATTTTCCGCGATTAGATTTATAAAATCATGCCGAAATGATATTGATATATGATTTTCGCCTTTATTTTTTTTCATTATTCCCATTAATCACAGCAAGGATATTAGGTTGACAATGGCTTTCACTCAATTTACCATCACCAAGGTTTTGCCTCACGATGTTTTTGAACTTGAAAACAAACTCCGTGAAGTGGCGATGCTCAAGGACGCTTCAGTGCGTCCTTACGCCCAGGCCAAGATCGTCTTAAAGACCATGCCTTACGAGGAATTTAGACCTGCCCAGCGTTATGTGCTGTCCGACAATTTGGCGAAGGTTCAGCATCTAAATTGGGAGCTCAGCGCCCATGGTTACGACTTGTTGAACTTGTCCGGCTACTTGACCGTCTATACCGACAAATCGGATGAACCCATAGATTTGTTGCCGCCGATCATAGAGGGTCAGTTGGAGGCCAACGGTCTTTTCGTCAACGTCATAAACGACGGCATGCACAGATTATACGTCGGCAGGCAAGAATGGAAACTCCCCAAGGTCGTTCACATTGTCGACGTGCCCCGGCAATATCCTTACTACGCCTACCCCATCCCGGGCGCGGCGCCGTGGGATGAGGTGACTATTCTGCCCGGCGACGTCATTCCCGCTGGGCTGATAAAAAAATTTCACCGAATCTCCGACAATAAGAGGTTATACCGGGACTTTAACTCGGCCTTCTTAAACGTCGGCGGACCAAGAGGCCAACAGAAGCAAAGCGCTTGATTTCTTAAAACCTGACGCTCTTGACGTTTCAAAAAGAACCTATGGATAATTTCCCTCTGCCTAATTTGCTTGAAGGAAGGCTGATACCTCGCCCGAACTGGGATCAGTATTTCATGGCTATAGCTAAGGTGGTAAGCACCCGTTCCACATGCTCATCTCGCCCTGTCGGCTGCGTGATAACTGTGGAAAACCGCATCTTAGTCACCGGCTACAACGGCGCTCCTCCCGGAGACCCCCACTGCACCGAGATGGGAAGCGAGGGCCAGATTTATTGCGCGAGAAGAGCCCAAAACGCCCCTGACCAATTAAAGCTGCAGTTCTGCTCAAGCCTTCACGCCGAGGAAAATGCCTTAAATTTGGCGGCGAAGTTCGGCTTGACGGATCTTTTGCCGTCGGCGTCCATCTACACTACCCTGTCTCCTTGCATCAGGTGCATAGAACACCTCAAAAGCAAAGGAGTCAAAAAAGTATACTACGAGTTGGCTTACCAATCAGTCGACGCTGAAAGGGATAGATACTGGGAGAGCATTGCTCTATCGGTTTTTGATGTCTACCAACAAGTCAGCCTCTCGGAGTCTTCCACGCAAAAAATTACCCAGTCACTAGTGAGAATAACCTCGGAGCGACTGTTGTCTTCTGTTTAAGCCGGCGGTCGCCTGCTCTCTGAAAGGCCTGAAGGGAAGCCTGGAAATCGCCGTTTACCGCTTGATTTTCGGCCTCGAAGCTTATATTTTATGTTTGCCGATTTTTGGGCTGTCCGTCAACATGGGCAGCCTACTGTCTTTTTGGCGAATTTGCAGTAAGACCTATGCTCCTTACCTCCGAGGTGCATGAAGTTTCGTCGTCGATTTTTGTGATTGGTTTTCATTGATTGGCTTTTTTGATTGTTTTTTTTGAGTGGCTTTCATGAATTGGTTTTTATTGGTTGGCTTTCATTTATGGAGATGATTTTGTCGAGTCGGTTTAATCGAGTTGGTTCCATTGAGCTGATTACATTGGACTGATTCCACTGGGTTCCGTTTAGCCCGCACTAACTGATTTTTTACTTATAAATTCGGCTGGATTTAATGACTGAAAAATTTTTTGCGATATCCGCCCAGGACCCTATCCACCCGGCTAGAGCCGGCCAGATTACGACCCGCCGCGGCATCGTGCCGACGCCTATGTTTATGCCTATCGGCACCAAAGCCGCAGTTAAGGCGGTCGGCCCGGACGATCTGCGAAACCTCGGCGCCAAAATCGTCTTAGCCAACACCTATCACCTGCTCTTAAGACCGGGAGTGCAGATAATCGAAACTCTGGGAGGACTGCACTCCTTCATGAGCTGGGACGGCCCAATCCTAACCGACAGCGGTGGCTATCAAATTTTCTCCCTATCGGGTCTTAGGACTTTATCGGAAGA
>JAISZP010000381.1 GCA_031269135.1 Deltaproteobacteria bacterium
TAAGACGTAATCTAAGATAAAATTCAAAATCAAATTAATGCATAAAATTTATGTCGCAATAGTTTCATCAAACATCAAGCCATGTAATTTTTAAATTCTTAAATTCTTAAATTTCTAATTTCTAATTACTACACCGATTGGTCTTCAAACATTTTTTTGGCTAGCCTTCTCTCGTCGTCGATCGTCTCCGCCAAGCCGTCTAATCTCGCTTCCCTCAGGCGGCATAGGACCTTTTGGATGGTTGGCCCCATAGGAAAACCTAAGGCTATGAGTTCATCGCCCCGGCACTGGGGTTTGACTTTACGGTACGTCGCCAAGTAAGCCGCGCCCGCCTGAGCCAAGAAATCGCCTCTGGCCTTAGCCATGATGTACAAGATCCCCGGCCAGCTCAAAGGCGACAATAAGCGGTCCACCTCGCTTGGGGTAGGGTCTTTTCCGCCTTTGCGTCTGCGGTTGATCAGCAAGATCTGCCATAACCTGGCTCTTTCGTGAATCACCTCGTTGGCCGCCTTGCGGCCGGTATCGAGGTTATCGACCAGAACCGTCAGTTCGCCGATCGACAGACCTTCGGTCAAAACTAAAAAATATACCAGCCAGAAAGATGCGCTGGGACGATTGCCGAAGGTCAATTGAAACCACTGCTTGACTTTGGCGATTTCCCCGATGAGTTCTCTCTGGGGGCGTGTAAGACGCATGGAAGGATGAATGCAGCCTAAAAGCCCTAAATCCGCAAGCCGCTCCAAAGCGGGCACCGCCTCGTCTTCTTCGCAAATGAGCTTTAATTCCGTCAATAACCGTCTGGGATGGATATTTTGGAAAAAGCCTCCTTTAAGAGCGCTCTCGACCAACCCCAAGGTCATTTTGCTGAGTTTGAATCCGAGTCTGGCGGCGAAACGCACCGCTCTAAAAGCTCGGGTGGGGTCTTCAATAATGCTTAAACTATGGAGAACCCGAATCAAGCCCTCTTTTATGTCCTGATAACCCCTGTAGAAGTCGAACAATCGGCCGAAATCCGGCGCGTTCAAGCTCAGAGCCAGCGCATTTATGGTGAAATCCCGTCTCTGGAGGTCGAGCTGTATTGAAGATTGACTTACCACCGGAAGGGCGCCGGGGTATTCGTAATATTCGACCCGAGCGCTGGAAAAATCGAGCCTTGCGCCGTCTTCGAGGATCACGGTCGCGGTTTTGAAGCGGGGATGTTTTTTTATTTGTTTAGGGTTAAGTTTTTCAGTGACGTTTCCTAAAAAGATCAGCATATCCCCTGTAACCGTCAGGTCCAGATCTTTTATGGGCTTGTGCATGATGAGATCTCGAACGGTGCCGCCGACCAAGTAGACGGAAGCTTTGCTCTTTTCGGCCAAATCGCCCAGTTCCTTCAAAAGACCCATGATCTTGGAACCGATTCTATCTTCCATGATCCCTGAGAGATTTCTTTCGAATGGTCCGCCCCTGCCGCGCTCGGCTTCCTCCGTCCCGCCCGGGACTTCTCCGGCTAAGAGGCGCAAAAGATCCGTCCTGGTTATCACCCCTATCGCTCGGCCGTCGCCGTCGATCACAGGCAGGATCCTCTGACTGAGATCGACGATGATCGTCTTAATCTCGTTGAAGGTCGCGGTGACAGGCACAGTCTGAAACTCCGTCGTCATCACGTCGGAAACAGGATACGAAGTCAGTCCATGGTATATGGCTTTCGAGACGCTGTGCTCCGAGAGGATCCCTATGGTCCTCTCCAAACTATCCTCGACCAACAGCACGTTTAGACTAAAACGCACCAACATATCCATGGCCTCGCTTATAGGCCGATTTTGGCCTATGGATATGGGGTTGCGGACCATGATATGAGCGGCGCTGTATAGGTTGTTGACGGTCTGAGCTATGTGTTTTTCCAGCTCTTCTCTGACTTCTTGGAGGTGTTTGCCCCGAACGGCGACCGCCGCCGCCGCTCCGTGCCCGCCGCCGCCAAGGGCTCTGGCTATCTCGCCGACATCCGCCTCCCTCAAGCGCGATCTGGCCACCAGCTGAACCATGTTTTCCATCTCCACCAGCACAAAGAGCAGGTCCGCGCTTAAAATATCCATCATCTTGTGCGCGAGAACGGCCACGTCTTCTATGTGATATTCCCGTCTGGCCATGGCCACCACCACGGTTCTGCCGCGAGTTTCCCTGATCTCGGCGGAATGGATCAGCTCATTCAAAAGCGCCAACTGCTCCGCCGTGAGTTCGCGGGAGATGAGTTCGGAAACGATCGACAGATCCGCCCCCGATTCCAATAAAAACCCGGCCGCCGCGAGATCTCTCGGAGTAGTGGAGCTGAAGGTGAAAGATCCCGTGTCTTCATATAACCCCAGCGCCAGCATGGTGGCTTCTTGGGGGTTCAACGTCAGGCCTTGAGCTTTAATCAGCTCGATCATTATGGTGACGTTGGCGCCGACTTGAGAGACGACTTGCAGACTCCCCGCCAAATCTCCGGGAGCGTCGGGATGATGGTCGTAGAGGTGAATATCGAGGTTTGGATTGGCTAGGTAGGGGCCGGCGACGCCGATGCGATCTTTTTGACGGGTATCCACCACGACTAAACGCTTTACGGCGTCGAAATCGATGTCTTTCGGTCTTACAACATCAAATAAGTATAAAAGCGATTGGATGAAAAAATTTTTTACGTTTCTAGGTTGTCCGCCCGGAAAGAGCATCACGGCTTCAGGATAAAGCTTAGTCGCCGCGACCATAGAGGCGACCGCGTCATAATCGGGATTTAAGTGGGTCGTGATGATTGTGGAAGCTCGGTCGCCGCGTTTACGTTCATTAGAACTCATCTGTGTCGTCCGCCCTGGGATGAAAACGATTATGGACTTTTTTCAATTGCTCTATTTCGACCTTGAGATAGATTTCGGTAGTGGATAAATCGGAATGCCCCAGCATCATCTGGACGGCCCTGAGATCCGCTCCCCCCTCCAAAAGATGAGTGGCGAACGAGTGCCTCAAGACGTGGGGAGAGGCTTTGCTTATCCCGGCTTGGACGGCGATTTGGCTGACGAACCGCCAGAAATACTGCCTCGAGAGGCTCTGACCGTTTTTGTTCAAGAAAACGGCATTTGGGCTGTTTCCGACGACGAGCGCCGGACGCCCCTTCGACAACCACAGCTCTAAATAATAGTGAGCCGCGTCTCCCAATAAGACGATCCTATCTTTAGAACCCTTGCCTCTGACCTTCAAAAAACGGTCCGGAAGATTCACCTGAGACAGGGTGAGACTAATGGCCTCCGTCACCCTGAGTCCCGCGGCGTAAATGACTTCCAGCATGGCCCGGTTTCTGAGTCCGAGCGTAGTGTCGGGCGAGGGCCAACTGACGAGTTTTTCGATTTCCTCTCGGCTCAGAGCCTTTGGAAGAGAGCGATTTAGTTTCGGGGCCTGAAGTTGATCGACTTGACTGCCGTCAAGAAAGTTCTCTTTTTCCAAAAAAGCGAAAAAACCTTTGAAGGCCGAGAGCTTTCTGGCTCTGCTTCTGGGGCACAAGGTCTCGGCGAGTTCGGAGAGGTATTGGGAGAGAAGTTCTTTATCGACTTTCGAGAGCTCCCCTATCCCTTTTGAAGTCGAATACTCGAACAAATCCCTCAGATCCCGCCCGTAGGCATCGATGGTATGCTTGGAAAGTCCCCGCTCAACCTTCAAATGAGACAGGAACATATCCAGAAAACCATCAAAGGCTTCTGAAGCGATATTTTCACCCGACAAAAAAACACCTCTCGCCGAAAGAGTCTGAAACAAGATTCATTTTATCACAGCTCAAAAGATTTTAATTAAACAGCTGAAAATTGGGCTGCTCGAATTTGGGCTGATGGATAGTCGTTTTTTCAGGCGATCCCGACATTACCTTTTTCTTTTTTGCCGAAAAAAAGGCAAAGCCGCCGAGGCTGGGGCGTCTCAAGGCTGGGACCCCTTTAGACTGCCGGCGCCTTTAGAATGCAAAGCCGGGATTTTCTTCAATAAAATCGTTGTTTCAAAAATAAATTGAAATTTGCTTAATTTATATCGCAGCATGATATTTTTGCCAATACTTTACTGTTATAGACATATAAAAATACATATTAAAACGGCAATAATTTATGGCGATATACAGACCGCGATTTGATAATCTTCAAAATACTCTCATAAAAAAAACGAGTCTTGCAAAAACTTGCTGCGGCTCCGATAATTCGTTGCAATAAAAGCGGTTTTCTGTTATAAAACCAAAGTAGCCGCAGGCATGTTCGGTTGCCTTAAATAGTCCCTAAAATCTATGACAATGAGGCTAATTGCACTTCTCGAAACAAGTCATACTTTTTCTCATTTGAACCTAATTGTTTAAAGACATCAAACAATCATTACTATAATTTGGTAGATTAACCAATCCAAAATATCAAGGCTCGATACGCCATAATCCAAGAGGCCCCGGCCTAACCATTCATTAACCAAATCGGGGGTTTTAGCATGACTAAATTTGTTTATTCCTTTGGCGGCAGAAAAACTGAAGGCCAAGGAAATATGAAAGACCTTTTGGGGGGGAAAGGCGCCAACTTAGCTGAAATGTGTCGACTAAGTCTGCCGGTTCCCGCAGGGTTCACCATAACCACTGAGGTCTGTTCCGTTTATTATCGAGATGGAGACAATTTTCCCAGCCCATCGCTTAAGAAGGAAGTTCACGCAGCCCTGGCTCAGGTCGAAAAGATCATGGACGCCAAGTTCGGATCCGCTCAAAACCCTCTTTTAGTCTCTTGCCGCTCCGGGGCTCGGGTCTCGATGCCCGGCATGATGGACACAGTTTTAAACATCGGCTTAAATGACGATACCGTCAAAGGCTTAATAGCCAATACCGACAACCCTCGTTTCGCCTATGATTCCTACCGCCGGTTTGTGGCCATGTACGGCGACGTGGTCCTTGGCCTTAAACCCGAATCCGACAAAGATCACGATCCGTTCGATAAAATACTGGAAGACCTTAAAAAGAGCAAGGGCTACGAATACGATACCGAGCTGACTACGGAAGATCTTCAAGGTTTGGTGGCCAGCTTCAAGTCCATAATAAAAGCCAAAACAGGCCAACCCTTCCCTGAAGATCCTTACGACCAACTCTGGGGCGCCATCAAGGCCGTCTTTAGATCTTGGATGATCCCGCGGGCTATAACTTACCGTCAGCAAAACCACATCCCTGAACACTGGGGAACGGCGGTCAACGTGCAGGCCATGGTTTTCGGCAACATGGGAGAAGACTCGGCCACCGGCGTGGCTTTCTCCAGAGACCCCTCGACCGGCGAAAACTACTTTTACGGCGAATTTCTCGTCAACGCCCAAGGCGAAGACGTGGTCGCAGGCATCCGCACTCCCAACCCCATCAACCGCGCCAAACCATTGCCCAAAGACGTGGACGCCACTTTAGCCGACATAATGCCCGATATCTACCGCAAGCTCAACAATATCCGCAGCATCCTGGAAAAACACTATCGCGACATGCAGGATATCGAGTTCACCATCCAAAAGGGCGTTTTGTGGATGCTCCAATGCCGCAACGGCAAACGCACCGCTCATGCGGCCGTCAAGATCGCCACCGATCTCGTCAAAGAAAAGCTCATCACCCGTCAAGAAGCCCTATTGCGAATCGAACCTGAACAGTTGACGCAAATCCTGCTTCCCATCTTCGACGAAAAAGACCCCATCTACAAAAAACGCTCCGTAATCGCTAAAGGTCTTCCCGCATCCCCTGGAGCTACCGTGGGGAAAGTGGTTTTTTCCGCAGCCGATGCGGAAGAACAAGCTCAAGCCGGCGAAAAGGTCATTTTGGTTAGAGTCGAGACCAGCCCGGAGGACATCAAAGGCATGTACGCCGCCAAAGGCATCCTAACCGCTCGCGGCGGGATGACCAGTCACGCCGCCGTGGTGGCCAGAGGCATGGGCCGCACCTGCGTAGCCGGAGCTCCGATAAACATCGACTACAACAAGGGCCAATTCACTAACGAAGAAGGCTTAGTCGTCAAGGCCGGAGATTGCATCTCTTTGGACGGGACCCTTGGCGAAGTGATAGTCGGCGCCATGCCCACTCAGCAAGTGGCTCAAAGCGAAGACTTCAACACCTTGATGGACTGGGTCGACGAAAATAAGCAGATGGCTGTCCGAACCAATGCCGACACCCCTCATGATTCAGAGGTCGCCCGCCTTTACAGAGCTGAAGGCATTGGACTTTGCCGCACGGAACATATGTTTTTTGAATCGGACCGCATCGACCACATCAGGGCCATGATCTTAGCCGACAACGAAGAAGGGCGCAAAAAAGCGCTGGACGCCTTGCTGCCGATGCAGCGTCAAGACTTTTACGGCATCTTTAAAGCCATGGACGGTCTGCCGGTCACCGTCAGAACTCTCGACCCGCCCCTCCATGAGTTTTTGCCGCACACCGACGCTGAAATCGCGACGCTGGCCAAAAAGTTTTCCATCCCGCTCAACGCCGTCAAAGACCGGATAAACGCTCTAAAAGAGCAAAATCCAATGCTGGGCTTAAGGGGCTGCAGGCTTGGAATCCTCTATCCCGAGATCACGGCCATGCAGGTCAGGGCAATCTTTGAGGCCGCCATTAAGGCCGCTTCCGAAAATATCAAGGTTCTCCCTGAGATCATGATCCCCTTGGTGGGAAACGAAAGGGAATTCGCCGCTCAGAAAAAGATCGTCGATCAGATTGCCGAAGAAGTGCTCAGCAAGAGCAAGGTAGATCTTCATTACCTCGTCGGCACAATGATCGAACTCCCCAGAGCCGCCCTAGTCGCCGACAAGATTGTCCAAGCCGGAGCCGAGTTCTTCTCCTTCGGCACCAACGACCTGACTCAGACCACCTTTGGTCTGTCGCGCGACGACTCAGGCATCTTCCTCCCCTCTTATTTGAAACAAAACATCTGGGCTAGAGACCCCTTCGTCACTATAGACCAAGAGGGCATGGGCCAGTTGATCGAGATGGGCGTCCAAAAGGGCCGCAGCGCTTTCAGCCGTTTGAAAATCGGCATCTGCGGAGAGCATGGAGGCGATCCTGAATCTGTCGTCTTCTGCTATAAATCCAACTTCGACTACGTATCGTGCTCTCCTCACCGGGTGCCGATAGCCAGACTAGCTGCGGCCCAAGCCGCCATCATGGCTAAATCGCAAGGCGGCGGCTCTAAAAAGGGTAAGGCGAAAGTCGGTTCCTCTTCCCGGCCAAGTAAAGGGAAAGCCCCTAAGGCTATTAATCCCTTAGCGATAAAGGCGGTCGCCAACCTCAAGCCTCAAGCTCCAAAAAATGTCGGCGCCTCATCATCTAAGGAAAGCTCCTCCAAACTCAAAACTAAGGGAGCCAAAGCCCTCCAGGTGAAAGCCTCGGCTAAAAAGGCCATCGACGCCTTAAAGTCCGACAAGAGAGGGCGACCCAAGAAGAACCCCGCCTGACGACAATAATAAGCCCACCCCTAACACTTTTTAGGGGTGGGCTTTAAACCAATTTCAAAACCAATCAGCTTGCCCTCGTCAAACCAGCCGACAGTCCATCATCCACCAAAGTCCAGCATCCTCCAGAGTTCAGCCTCCCATGGCAGTCTACCTACCCCAGAGTCTAATCTCCCTCGGAATCCAACCTTTCGGCTATACCGACCCGACCAGCTATATCGACACGATAGATCGGCTACGTGAACGGCTTGTTTTTGACGGCAAAATAGTTGGCGACTTTCTATTTGATGAAACATCATCTGGATTTAGCGATCACGGCAGTAAATCTTTTTTTTGTTCGCACTATAACGATCACGGCAGTATCGCATAGTTAAAGCTTTTTGGAATGCCTCCAATTTCTGCGTTTCTTAGAGTATAAGATTAGGTATATTAAAGGCATAACGGTTTATTAATTTTCCAATTTGTTGATATGCTTAAAAAAAATGGTCTAATTTCATCATTGAGTTGAACAAACTTTTAATCCTGACCATTTTAATTGCAGAAGTTGGATATCATTAGTTATAAGCAAAGCATTTTGTTCTAAAGCAGTTGCAAATATAAAAGAGTCAGGAATTTTTAATCCAGTTGAAAACCTTACATCGATCGCATATTTTTCAATTGTTTCACTATAAGGAACTACATGTAAAGTAGCAAGAAAATTATTAATCATTTTTTCCATAGAAGGAGTTTTTTGTGGAAATGAAAGAAGTTCTACTCTAGTCATAAAGCTTGTATTTAAAATAGAGTCAGGAAATAGCGATTCAAGCATAGGTAAAGTCAAGTTTTGTGCTAAAATATCTATAATAATATTTGCATCAAGCGTAATATTTTTAGCCATTGCGCATTTTTCTCTGAATCTCAACTGAATTTCCTTGAAATGCAGGTTCATCTTTAAGACAACCTTCAAACTTCATTAAATCATTCCAAGTCGCCTTCTTTTTTTGAGATGGAGTAATTTTAACTTGAATATTTGCTTCACCTGTAGGTATATTCTCAGGAACTTCCAACTCCAAGTTTACACGTCTATTTTCAGGTATTTCGATGGTTTTTTCGATAGTAGTCATTGTTAAACACCCTTTTACATTAAAAGTCAGAAAAAAGTCTCCTGACCATGAAGTAATAGTAACAAGTTCTTAGGATCAAATCAAAT
>JAISZP010000024.1 GCA_031269135.1 Deltaproteobacteria bacterium
GTTTCGATGGGTTTTTCTTCTTGCTCAGGACTATCATGAGACGCAGGCGGAGTTTCGGACTTAGACGGAGTCTCGGATGCGGGCGGAGTTTGGGACTCAGGAGAAGTTTTGGATGCGGGCGGAGTTTGAGACGCAGGTGAAGTTTTCGATGCAGGCGGAGTTTGGGACGCCGCAGAAGCTTGCGGCAGCCGACTTTCCGAAGAATCTTGGGCGCCTATGAGCCACTCGAAAAGCGGAACAATAAACGTAAGTTTCTTTAGCGGGTCATAGCAAGGACACCATTTGGGAAAAAGTTCCGGAAATTTTCTCGAAACCTCCACCAGAGCAAACATGGCGTTGAGATCATCGTTGGTGGGTTCAAGCCATTGACCGCCCCGCTTGCTGAAAGTGGCGGCCAAACTTGCCGTCACCGGGCCGGATGGCGGGCAGCCGAACCTGATCACCCCAAGCTTGCCGCTCAAATTATCCTCGCTGACGCCCGATTGAGTCAAGGCGCTGTTAAGGCGACTTTGAAAGGATTTGGCGTTGGATGTCAAATTTACCCAAAGACTAAGTTGCCGTTTGATATTTTCATCCCGATCGTCGACGAACCTCAAAAACACATAGTGGCCGGCTTTTTTTCCTATCGGTTTGCCGTCGTCGCTATATGAAATTTCACAACCTTGTTTAAGTTTCACCCCGTAAGTCAGGGTCTCGGCTAAAACCTTAAGAGCCTGAGGCCAAAAAGGATCATTATCGGGTCTTTCTCTGATCTCGTCAGGCTGAGCATCCCAAACGACATTGTCGTAATGCCTTTGGATATCCTCAAACTCCGAGGACGAAACCGGTTGAACAGGACCCAAAACCTTGCATTCTTCCATCTTTTCATTTTCAACGCACAATTCTATAAAATTGTTGGCCCGAGATAATAACTCCCGAGGAGAGATCCCCTCCAACCCTTTAAAGGCTATGGGAAGAAACGGCCAACTTGGGTAAGGGGGCGTGAATCCCACGCTTTTGTAACCCTCCGTCAAGCGGGAGGTTATTATGCGCTGAGCGATGTCGGAGCTGGCGATGGGTTGCAGAACCACCTCTTTTCGGAATCTCGCCATATTAGAGCTGATGTTGCTATGTTTGAGATTATTCCAATTCTCTCCTATAAAAGTCGCCACCAATAAAGTGCGTTTTGTGCTGTTGATGATGGCGGCCATTATCGACCCCAAGGTTTTGAGGGTGTCGACGGCGGCGATTCTATGCTGCTCGCTTAACTCCCGGTGCGAAACCGTATCCAATAAAGGGTCCAACTGATCGATCGCTAAAACGGTGAAACCTGAACATAGCGCAATGAGCTTATTGAAAGCTTCAAATATCGTCCCTTTCTTGACCGCCGCGCTCTTAAAGCCGTATTTACTTAACTCTTCTTGCTTCAATTCCCCGCCCGAGAGCCAATAATCCCCGATTCCATATATTTCATGATCCGATGAATTCCAAAAGAAAGTCGCCCTGATGAAATCGCTGTACGCATGAACGGTTTGTCGGAATTCCCTGTTTTTATGCAGATTGCGCAAAACTTGGTCGATTAACTCTAAGAGAGACTTTAAAGAGGCGTTCTCGAAAAAATCTTGCAAATCGTCTGGTTTAGGCGTCCCAGATACTTCTATGAGCATCTCGACAAACCGGGCTAGCTGAGTTCGGTCGTCGGCGCCCAAGTGTTCGAGCGATTCTTTGGTGTAGAAGCTTAACTTGCCCCACAAATCATCCTCGATGCGACTGTTTAAAGTGCTTAAATCAATCAAGAAAAAAAAGCCGCCATGCTTCAAAGTCTTTCGGCACAGGTATGAAAGCAGATGAGTCTTGCCTGTTCCGCCTGGGCCGACTATAGGGATGCCCAGAAGATCTTGCTTGCCTGACGCCAAAGCTTCGATGTTGGAATCAATTATTCTCCTGGTTTCCCAATTAAGGTCGGCGACGTCCCATTTCGGCAAAGTCCAGGCTGTGTCGACTTTCTGCACCCCGCTAAGAACGACGTTTTTAAAAACGTCAAGCACTGTCGCGTCTTTACTTTCGGTAAAACTAGCCATAATTAAATCCTCTATTCTCTTTGCAGATAAACGCTTGCCGACGTACGCTCCTCGCTGAGCGGCGGGATCGAAAAGGCGGAAAAAATCGACGCGGACTGAGCGCGAAAATAAAAGAAGGTGAGACTGAAAAGCGGCGGAAACCGAAAATTGGCGGAGAGCGATAATTTCACTTTAAAAAAAGATAATGCCTGACCATCCCCGACTTATTTATGGCGGCCCGCTCGTCTTCGGAGTCGATTTCCGATGGATCGTCAAAGAGGCATAAAACCAACCGACCATCTTTTTGCAGTTCCCACAACAGATCGTCCAATTGCCGACGAGGATACTCGGGGAGCGCTTTCCTAAGCGCCTTGAGCCTAAGACCCCCTCCAGGCATGAAAAGAGAACGGTCCAAACTCTTAAGTTTTTCCAGCAGAATTATTTTATCGCTGGAGAGCTTATCCGTCTTGGACTCCAGTAAATCAAACAACTGAGCCATGTCTCCAAATTTTGAACTTTTAAGGCTCAGCTGAGAAAAAAGCCAATTTAGGACGAGGCCGGCGGATTTATGATTAGGGGCGACCGGAAAATCAAGATGATCTTGAAGGTAAATTATGCCTTTGTCCGTCAAAATCAAGCGAAGGCGACTAGCTATCGTCTTTGCCGCTTTTTTCTTCGCGCCGTTTATCCTTATGAACTCGTCAGGCGATGGTTTTTCCTTATTTTCCAGGAGCAAACCCTCGGCTACTAGGCTTTTGCGGATTTTAACCGGAATTTCAGGCCTCAAAAGCTCAAGCCATTCTTTTCGACCGCCGGCCAGAAGGCTCCAAAGGGAAAGAAGGGTTAAGGGGGCTGGGGAAATGAACATTTTCAATTCCTTTGATTTGCTGGTGGATAGTTTGCTTTTGCGGCTCGGCCATATTTAAAAACTTGCTTGAAAACAAGACTTTTAAAACTTTACCTATCAAACCTTGCTTGTTGAACTTTACATGTTGATCCTTACTCGTTGAACCTTGCTTTTGAATCATGAATCTTTATACGAGACTCTTAATGCAGACCCTTTATGCTTGACTCATTAAACCTTGGCGTTTAGAGATAAATCCCACCATGTTTCGGATCTTCTCCATGGCCCGGTCAACATCTCTGTCGACTTCTTGGCCGGCCAAGCGCAGCACGGTCTTTCCCGCCAGAATCAATAAATAGTCGCGATGCCGATCTTCGATGAACGCCTTGGCGCTCTTATGCCAAAAGTATCCGTCGACCTCTACTATCAAGGCGCCTTTTGGCCAATAAAAATCGACGACTAAAAATCCTTCGCCGACCTTGATAGGTTGGTTGAGCAAAAAAAGGCCGGATAAGTCTTTGTCGGAATTGATGCAGGCATAGAGTTTCTTCTCCAAGGGACTCTTTGGATGAGGCTCGCCGGGCTGCGGAAATGCAGACGCTTTCGAATCTGTTTTGGACCTGTTCCGCGCCTTGGAAGACGAGGACGAGGAGAAAGAAGGGACTTTCAATAAAGCGGACTTCTTGTCGTCAGAATTGCCGCTTTCGGCAAAATCGTCATTGTCGCCGGAATCGACGCCATCATTAAAGTCAAGGCGGATATCACGGCTTCCATCCACCGGTTCAATAAACGATGAAGAAACGCTGCCTGCGGAATTGTCCTCGGAAGAAGAAAAACTTTCTTGGTCCACTTCAAATTTCTTGAAGCCTTGGCCTGCGACAGGAGAAAAAGAACCGCTTGGAGGACTGTAATACTCGACGGAACCCGGCAAACTCCGGCAAATTATATCGACGCCATCTTTTTTAGCTGCGCTGTTTGGGCTGCTTGCATCTCGCCTAGCGACATCTTTCCTGCCGGCATCTTGTTTGCCGACATCTTGCTTGCTTACATCTTGCTCGTCATCAAATCCCCTTCCCTCAAGGCCCGCTGAGCCAGGACCCACTCGCCGCTCGCGCGGCAAAAAAACCAAGACGTCTAAGCCGGTTTCACGGGCAAGCCATTCCACACCTTTGCTGAAGGCGATTTCTCCTCCAAATTTGAGCAACTGAGTTCTTACCATAACGTGTATCGAGCCGACCGATTTTCCCAAAGCTAAAGAGAGTTGCCTGGCCTGGATCTCTAAGGTGATTTCGGGGAAAAACGGAGGGGTGCATCCGTTAGTCACCGACGACTGAGCTCTTGAGAGCCATTTTTTGTCTAAACTGCGGACTGCGACCTCGCCGGCGAGGATATCGGCTAAGTTGTAGGGTTGTTGATGCGTATCGGCCTGAAACTCGTCTTGCTTAAACGGAGTTTCGTCATGGCGCCGGGTTATAGGCTGAGCTTGACCCTGAGCTATAATTGGATCTTTAATTGGAGCTTGACCTGAAGTTCTACTTGGAGCTTTAATTGGAGCTTGGCTTTGATTTTTGTTTGGAGTTTTGTTTGGAGTTGGGCTTTGAATTTTACTTGGAGCTTTGTTTGGAAGCTTGTTTCGACCTTTTCCTAAATGGCTCGACTCGCGCGTCAGATGTGGGCCGTACCAATACGGCCACTCCCACACCAAAAATGAAGCCAGACTTTCTAAAGACTGCTTAGCCACCAAAGCCAGATCTTCAAGTATCACCTCAACTACTTCGTCCTCGGCGCCTTTGGGACGAAAAGCCCGCAAAACCTCTTCAATCCGGCGGTTCGGAGGATACAAAACCGCCTTTATTCGGCTTGAATGCTCGATTGAAGGGCGCATGCTCTAAAAATCCTCGTCATGGGAGTCGATTTGGGAGTCGTTATGGACGTCGCGACTAACAGCGCCGTCGTCCATGACGGCTTTCGCTTGCGAGATCAAAAGCGGCATGTTGACTTTTCCTACAGGCGTTATGGGGAAACTTTTCACGGCCAAAGTGACCTTAGGGCAATAAAATTCGCTATAACCCCTATTTTTCAAAGCCGCGCGAAGCTCTTCAAGAGACGGCGCAAAGGAGGGTTCATGGACCAAAACCAACTTCTCTCCCTTGGCTAAATCAGGAAAAGACAACACGGCTATGTTTTTTTCAGGCCATATGGAGTAAGCGACCTCTTCGATAGCCGCAAGCGAGACCATTTCGCCGCTAAGTTTGGCGAAGCGGCGGTAGCGCCCTTTGATCCAAACAAAGCCGTCGTCGTCCACTTCCACAATATCGCCCGTATCGTACCAATTGTTTTCACGCAGCTCGACGACTCCGGGATTAGCCATCGTGAGATAACCCATCATCAGGTTTGGACCTCGAACAAAAAGCAGTCCCCCGCTCTCCAACCCCGAAATCGGCTCGATTTTCCACTCTACCCCCGGCACGAAATGGCCGACCGAACCGTTTTTGGAGCGCATCTTGCTGCCCACGGCAAGAATCGGCGCAGCCTCCGTGACTCCGTAACCTTCGAAGAGTTTTAAGTTCAGTTTGTCATGGTAAAGATTTATGGTGGCTTGTTTCAACTTTTCAGCGCCCAACAACATGAAACGGACCTTATTGAAATCGAAGGTATGGGCGTTTCGTCCCCAAGCTGAAGCGAACGTGTCGCTTCCGATGATGACCGTCGCCTTGGTGTCGTAGATAAGCTCCGGGATGGCTTTTACGTGCAGAGGAGAGGGGTGGCAGTACAACGTCAAGCCTGAGACGAGAGGGAGCACGATCCCCACATTTAAGCCGAAGGCGTGAAAAGCGGGCATGGCGTTAAAAAAGACGTCGTCTTCATTAATTTCGACCAAGCTTCTGGCCTGCCAGATGTCGGACAACATATTGCGGTGGCTCAAGGCCACTCCCTTAGGCAGTCCTTCGGAGCCGGAGGTGAAGAGTACGGCGGCGACGCTATGAATCGAACTAGGTGAGCCTCTCCACGTCAGACCCAGCAATTTTTGGAAAAACGTTATCTTCAGGTCTTCGAGGTAGAGTATTTCGCAACCGAGATTTTCGATCAACGCTTCAAGCTTGGCCTGTTTGACGAACTTCCGGCTGGTCACGATCATGGAGGTGTTGGAGACTTTCGTCGCCGCCTCTATAGACTGACGGCCTTGACTGTAGTTCAACATGACCACGGTCTTTCCGCCCGCCCATAGCCCAAAGACGATGGCGGCCAAAACGTTTGAATTGGGGAGCATCACCGCGACATTGTCTCCGGCGGATTTATCGCGGCACAGAATCCTGCCTATGACCCGGCTTTGAGCGATTATTTTTTTGTAAGTTAATTTAACCCTGCTTGCGTCCTCGATGATGACTCTATCGGCGCCCCAACGGCGACTTGCCTTGAGCAACGCGTTATAGAGGTTTTGGTCGACGTCGCGGCTTTCATAGTAAGCATTGGCCATGATGTCGTAGATGTCGTTGGTGAGTTTGCGTCGGTGCTCTCTTTTATTCTCTCCCTGCACGGCCGCTCTCTTGAGAGTGACCGGCGCCATGACCGTCATGGAAACTTGAAGCTTTTTGGGTCTATTGCGCCTAATGTTTCTTAAACGGCCAAAACGTGTGTATTCGAGATCTTGAAAGATCACCGGCAGCAACCGACAGTCGATGTGAGAGGCGATTAAGGCCGGACCGTCGTAGATCTTCATCAGTCCCCCGGTAATGGTGAGGCGCCCTTCCGGGAAGATGACGAGCATATCCCCTCTTTCCAACGCTTCGATGATGTCTCTGGCGGCTAAGGGCTGAGAGGGATTTATGGGGATGGCCGTATAAAAATTTAGGCACAGCTTAACCCACCAGCTCTGCGCCCTGAACAAATCAATGGCGAATGAAAGCCGTCTTGGAAAATAGGCGACCAAAAAGGCCACGTCGGCAAAGGAGGTATGGTTTGGGATGACTAAGACCGGACCGGTTTGAAGATCTTTAAGGTTTTCCAAGCCCTTGATCTTCGGCCTATACAAAATGAAAAGCAGGACTCTGAGGATCTGTTTCAAAGCCGTATGAGGCAAAAAGTATAAAGTCAAAATAGTGGTCAGCACCGAGCTTACGGCCACCAGCAAAAAGACGTGAGCGATGGTCAAACCAAGACTTATGAGCAGCATCACCAGCAAGCTGGCGACGACCATAAACAACGAGTTGATTATGTTGTTGGCGGCGATCACTCTGGCCCGCTCTTTGGGGTCGGCGCGATGCTGCAGAATCGCATTCAACGGCACGACGAAGACGCCTCCAAAGGCGCTGACTAAAAAGCAGAAAATCGCTATCGGCAAATATGTCCAATTGGTGAAAAGATCGTTTAAAGTGACCGACTGCGGCGGCGCCCAAGGAACGTTTCCCACCACGTGGCTGAAACAAAGGATGCTGATGGTCAAAGCGACGGCCGTGATCGGAACCAAGGAGGCTGAAACTCTTCCTTTGAGCAGCCATTGGACGACTACCGAGCCGACGGCCACCCCAAACGCCAAAATGGTCACCAAAGCTGTGCTGACGGCCGGCGTTCCTCCGATGACGGTTGCGGCCAGCACCGGCAGCTGGGTCAGAAGAATGCTCCCCATAGCCCAAAACCAGCTGATGGCCAAAATCGACAGCCACAGTTCATCTTTCTTTTTGGCGGAGCGTATTATCTCCCAAGTCGAACGCCATATTTGGGGATCGACGACGACCTTCGGATCGGCGGCTACAGAAGGCGGCTGTTTATAGGCCAATAAAAACCCGATGCCGGCCACAAGCACCAATCCCACAGGCATGATTATGGTTGGTCCTATCGGTTTGGTCACTAAATAAGAGCCGGCCATGGTGCCTAAGACTATGGCGAAAAAGGTGGCCCCTTCCACCAAGCCGTTTCCGGCTATCAGGTTTTCTTCTTCCAAGACCTCCGGAAGCAAACCGTACTTTAAAGGGCCAAAGAAAGCCGACTGCAAGCCCATCAAAAACAGCACGAAAAGAAGGGCGTAAATTTGACCTGCGGCAAAAAGAACTGCGGCTAGACACATAAAGACAAGTTCGGCCAACTTGCTTATTTTGACTAAAGAGCTTTTAGGTCTTTTGTCGGCCAATTGCCCGGCCAGAGAAGAAAACAAAAAAAACGGAAGTATCATCAAACCGGTGGCCAAACTCCCCAAGATGCTTTTTTCGGAATTCGTCAGTCCCAAAGCCCCAAAGGCCAGCGACGAGATCAAAGCTTGACGGAAAAAATTGTCGTTAAACGCGCCTAGAGACATCGAGCCAAAAAGCGGCCAAAAATTTCTCTTGAGGAATATTTTGATAAAAATTTTCACTTTTTACTTTGTTCCTTGTTGTTTTCTTCATTTTTACAGATAAAAAAACATAAAAATCGATGAAGTCATAAAGTTAACTATATACAAATACGACAGAAATATAATAAGCTCGAAATCAAGCTCATTAAATATTTAAAAATTGACTCAAATAAGTCTACAACTATTGAATCTCGCTAAGGTCCGACAAGAGACGGATAAAATGATGGAAAAATCGTCATATCGCGCATTTAAACGGACTAAAAAACTAAAATCCACCACCAAAACTAAAATCCGCCGCCCCTGCCGAACCGCTTGCCCTTTTGCCTTTTGACGATTTACCCTTATTAAACAAGCTTTCTGCGTTAAAGTCAAAAAAAATCGACTTGAGTTCTCGTCGACTTGAACTCTCGTCGATTTTAGTTCTCAGCGACTTTGTTTTAATCGACTTTAGTTTCCAGCGACTTTGTTTTCATCAACTTTAGCTCTCATCGACTTTGTTTTAATCGCCTTTGTTCTCATCAACTTTAGTTCTCATCTCGGGCAGGCTGATCGAAAGATACATGATTAAGCCCCCGAACCGTTCGAAACGAACCGTTCGAGGGCTGTTTTTATTTCTAGAAGGTTTTCGCAATGTAAAGTCCGGCGCCGACGTGATGACTTTCGTTGATGACCCGATAACCAAATAACCCGATGACCCAATAACCAAATGACCAATAGGCGCGAGATCTCAGATGCTCTCAAAAAACGTCGAGCTGTCTCATGAAGTTAAAAGCATGAAGCTAAGAGCATAAAGTTTAGAGCAAAAAGTTTAGAGTTTGTAGTTAAATTTTGTAGTTAAACTGTGTAGTTAAACTTAGCACGAATAGATGTAGACTCTCTTGCCGACGTCCAATGGAAAAAATTGCCTCAGAAATCAAGCTCTATGGCAATCGGGCAGTGATCGGAACCGGTGACGTGTTGTTCTATCCAGGCTTTTTTGAGATGTTTTTCCAGTTCTTCGGAGATAAAAAAGTAGTCGATGCGCCATCCTTCGTTTCTGGCCCTCTCCCCTGTCCTGTACGACCACCAAGTGTACTGGTTCGGGACGTCTCCGTTTTTGGCTCTAAAGGAGTCGATATATCCGTTGGCCGTCATTTTGGTCAAAAAGTTTCTCTCGATTTTGAGAAACCCGGAAGTGTTCTCATAGATTTCAGGAAAGGCTAGATCTATTTCACGATGGGCGGTG
>JAISZP010000141.1 GCA_031269135.1 Deltaproteobacteria bacterium
GTTGTCGGGACTTCCGGGTTTTAAAGTGTCCCATTCGCCCGGATCGGGTTTGCCGTTGCCGTTCAAATCCTTGTAGCCGCCGTATTTCGCCGCCAACCACAAGGGGTTGGGAAGATTTAGAGGCTGATTGGCTGAAGGCTCGGCGAATTCAAAAGAGCGCACCTGTATGTAGCGCATTTTCTTGGCTACTGTTGCCTTCGAGGAGTTGCTCGCCCAAGAGTAAATGTTATTCCAAGAGGTAGGGTAGGAGCCGTTTCCATGGCCGCAGTTCGCGGCGCCTGAGGCTGAGGTGTCGCCGGCGTAAGCGCACTCCCATGGAGTCAACAGAGGATCGACGACGATGCTTGGAATGTGAAGGTGCGGTCCAGGCCAACCTCCGCCGCCGAGAGCGCCGTTGCCTTTCGGCACGCCAGTCCTGCGCTGCAGAGTGTCGTTCGGGGTCTGAAAAGGATAAACGTTGGAGGTGGTGGGAACTCGGAAATCGTTGCCGTGCGAGGACGCCTCAAGGTAAGCGCCGGAATGTACGACGCCGTTTATGGTGTAGCCGATGGACGAAGACCAACTGGTGTCCGAACCCACTGAATTGGTGACTATCACTATGCCCACGACGTTCCACTGGGTGATGTCGGTGGGGTCGTTGGGATTTTCCGATGATTTGAAGGCGTAATAAGGTCCGGGACCTATGACGACGCGAGTGTAATCAGAGTTGATAATGTCCTGAGTGGTTTTAAAGGGGCCGGAGTTGATGTAATACGGCGTCGTCTCACGGTATATTTCAGGGGTCGCGGCGTCGGTCAAAAGCGCCACGTCGGCGTTGTTGAGGTGATCCCTCTCCCAGATGTCGTAAGGTTCAGCCGCGCTTTCAAAATTGGTCATATACTCCAAACGGAAGGTATAGCCGTTTTTGTCGGCCTGAGCCCTTTTCATGATGAAGTTGATTAAAGTCCTGGTATGAGGAAAAGAGTCCACATGTACCACGTTGTCGCCGGTAACATTTCCGGAATTGGAGGGGGCCACTACGACGATCGGCATGATGTTCGCCTGATGCCCTCTACCGTCGGCTATGCTCACCTGAGGGATGTTGGGAGACAACCCCACTACGAAAAACTCGGCCGGCGTATTGCGATCATCCAACGTAAAGTCGTGGGTGCGTCCGTAGTAAGCCGCCGCCACCAAGCTGTAACTGCCGCTGAGGCTCGGCTCGGACGGGCAAAAGCCTCTGATGTTGGATAGAGAAAGAGAGCTGTTGAAGTTTTTGGCGACGCAAAGACCTCTGTTGGCGAAGTTTTCATCGGTCTTTGGATAATAATACTGATGCCCCGACGTCCTATAGCCCTCGTTTTTGGTGACATCTTCCAGAAGCTGGGCCATATCCCAATTGAAGGTAATCAGGCCGTTTAATCCCGTCAATATCGGCGCCGACAGCTGCGTGGCGGACGGAATATCATTGCCGTCATAGGTGGGGTAGACGTCGCTGATGACCAGAACAAAAGGCTTTACGCACGTCACCGTGCTGGCGGGCCTATTGGCCCAATTAGCCCTCGTCAGACCCAACATCTCGGTCCCGACTAAGCCGTAGGCGGGAAGTCCGCTTGTCGCGCCCGAGAGGTAACGAAGGGCTTCCATGGCCATTTCGCCGACCGGGTTTCCGGTGTTGACTGAGCTGTTGAAATGGTACTGCTGAGAAGCGTCCACATAGTCGGCGAGTTCAAATTTGCTTAAGGTGTCGAGGAGTTGGCCGGCGACGATCTGTCCGGTGTCTGGATTGACCGACACGCCCAAGACCTTGTCGATGTGGTGCCTCAATAATCCGCCGTGGTCGTTGCAGCGGCTGTCGTAAACGGTCAAAGTGCCGCCGGTGCAGTTGGTTCTCGACATCTGGGCCGTAATTAGGCCGAACTGCATGCTGTTGCGCTCGCCATACTGCTGAATGAGTCCGATGGGCTTGACGCTGTTTCCGTAGCGGGCGCAGCCCTCGGTTTCGCTGTAAGTGGCTGGATTGCAAACCTGAACCCTGGCGGTTAACGCCATTTTTGTCGGCGCGGTATAACCTTTGGCGGTGTTGTTGACCGGCATGTTGGTGTCGTCCGGCAAAATGTTCGCGCCGTAAATCCAATCCCAGTATCTGACCTTGTTTTGCGAAACAGGATGCGGGTAGGTGGAGTCGACGTTATAGAGGATCCTAAGCAGGGGGTTGGCCGATCTCGCCACGTGAGCGCCGTAAGGAGTGTGGTCGACTCTAGCGAAAAAATGCATGTACTTGCCGGTAGGCCTGGGCAAGGCGGTGTAATAATCGGATCTGAAATAAGTGGAATCGGGGCTGTGGGTATTCCACAAATCGTCGGATATCACCTCCGCTCCAAAGACGAAGGCGTTGGAAGGAACATAAGAAGGCTCCAATATAGTCAAAGAAGGGGTGGCGCCGGATGCCGCAGTATCGGTGGAACGTTTCCCTCCGTAAAGAACCTTTCTTATGGCGTCTATGCGGCTCGTCAAGGCGAAGTTCAACCAGTTCCCGTGCCAAGTGCCCGGCGACTTGCCGTCGGTGGAGGTCGCCGTGCAGATGCCGTGAGCCGATGCGGGACTGGGAATATTGGCTTTAAGATCTGCAGGCCGCTCGGAATCCGCCTGGGCCTGGGTATGAGGCGTCGTCGGGCCTACCCGGTAAAATTTGCTCCCGTCATGGGAATAGCAGGAGTTGATGTCGTAATAACCGACATAAGTGATGGAAGGGTTGAAGCCTATGTCTATCGAGCCGTCGCCGTTTAAGTCCGAAAGGTTGTTGTAAGCCGGATAGTAGATTTTCCAATCCCTCTCGACGATCATCATGACCTGAGGGATGGATGGGATGAATCTGAGGAACGGCTCCGATTCGTATTGCTCTTTCTTGGCCAAAAGCTCTTCGCCGTCGGCGTTCGCCACACCTGCGGTCAAGGAAAAGCCGACGGCTAGTGCCGCTAGCCAAACCAAAGCGGCATTGATAACCCTAAGCATAATATATTTACTCCTGTTCGCTTTTGCGCCGATTACATATTTTTAAAATATAAATTTTACAGCAATTTCAACATCATCTTACTTCTTGAAAAGCTGTAGTCAAAATCGTATGAGTGGTGTCGCTTGTGCCGTCGAAAAATGCGGAGTCCTCGCTGTCGTGGAAGCTGTTTCCGGTAGGAACCCTGCCGTCGGTCGTGACGATGATGATTGTGCGATGCTTGACGCCTTGCAGCTGATAGGAACCCGACTCAAGGCTGGCGCCGGACCAATCGCTTTCGGCATAGTCCAGACTCACCGCCGAGGTGGCCACCACTCTGCTTTGGGATGGGTTGGCGGGGTTTTTCGCTTTAAAGGTGATGAGCGGCGATCCTGTTCCGCTGGCCAGACTTATTCCTTCCGTACGGGCGCCCGCTTTGAGGTAGCGGCTTTTATAACTGTTGCCTTCCTGATTCCAGCGCATGAGAGCCACATCGAAGTCATCCACATTGGCTTCAATTTCAAAATCGCCGCCGTCGGGCAGGAAGTCGTCCAACTTTCCGGAACTCGGGAAAAGCAAGATTCTGGAAATTAAAACGCTCATTTTTAAGGCGGAGTCAGCCTGCAAGAAAGCCCTTCGTCCCAAATCCGAGTTGGAGGATATGCTTAATTCTGTCTTGGTGTTCATAGCCACCCCAAAAGCCATCATAGCCATCAGCATCACCAGAACCAAAACCAAAACCAACACCCCTCCCCTTTTATGGTTCAGGGGAACAGGCCCGCCAAAGGCTTCAAATTCGCCTCGGCGAGGCATCCCTTGCCAAGCTTTGACTTGCCGAGCTTCAACTTGATAAGCCTTGTCTCGAAAAGCCTTGATTGGAGCGGCGTTAAAATCATATGTCTTTGAAGAACGAAGAAAAGTGGCTGACATTTTGATACCTATATTCAGAGACCGCTTTTGCCCATGTTGAAGTCTGTTATGACCGCGTTGTAGCTAAGTTCGTGCTTGCCTAGAGCATCGTTCCAAAATATTTTCACCACTATGCTGTGGCTTCTGGTCGTAGGGAAGCCTTGCTCGAGAGTCGTTTCGCGCGTGTAGACGCATCTGCTGTCGCCAAGCGCGCAAACTTCACCTTCCCGGGTGAGATATTCCAGCGATGTGCTTACGGCATCGGGGATCTCATTGAACTGAGTATAAGTTTTCAAGCGCTCTATTTCCGATTCGGCCAGCATGGAGGCTACCGTTAGATGGTCCGCTTGAGAGCCGTATTTAATGGACGAAATCTGCAGAAATAATGCCGACATAAGGCCAAAAGCCAGAATGGCCACGCTGACCAGGACTTCTATCAGGGTAAACCCGGCCCGACCGTTTTTTTCAGCGGCTATTTTTGTATTTTTTTGGCTCTTAGAATACGTGTTTATGATTTCCATAGCCGTCATCCTAGTTCGTCACATCCGCTCGGAGATGGATATCCGACCGGAGGCCGGGTTGAGGGTGATTTCCCAAGAGGCTTTTTCTTCTGAAAGAGTGTCGTACCATAGAGAGAGGTTAATAGGCGGACCGAATGAAGACAAAAGCTGGCCGTTAGGCATAAACACCATCCAAATCAGGTTGGCGTCCAGACTGCTGCCGTTCGTCGGATTCCAAGTGTCTTTAGCGGTTCTGGCCTGAAGGTGAATTTTTTCGTTAATCTCCAAAAAGCCGTCCCTAATCGATCCCCAATCGTCCATTATTCCGTCGCTGAAGATGGCCGTCTCCATTTTGGCGGTGCAAGATTCGGATTCGTCGGCGAAATGATTTATGCAATTAATGGCCACCCGGATCGGCTTTTGGGTGCTGGCCGCTTTAAGGCGAGCTTGACGCAGGAAAGTCCCCACCTTGTGAGCCTCGGAATTGAGCCTTGAGCTGGGGATTCTCGATATGAGGCTTGGGACCACCAGCGCGACCAAAATACCGATGATGCATATGACCACCAACATCTCGGTCAAGGAAAAACCGGCTTTTTCATCAGGTGTCGGCCTGGCTGGATCGCTGAAAGCGACCTTTTCGACTGAGGCGATGATGGCGTCCGACACGATGTTCTCCTATTTTTAGGTTGTTGATGTTTTTACGATTATCTATTTGTCAAGCTGCACGCTTGCAAGCGCCAGGCCTGATCGAAAATTCCCGAACCAATAATCTTTAAACCTGTAATCTCTAAACCCGTAATTTCTATATCAGTAATCTCTAAATCAGTAATTTCTGAGGTTGACCATGGTGGTCACCACTTGCCTGGGATAACCGTCGGAGACGCCGGTGGCGGCATTGTGGTTGAAAAGGTTTATCGGCTGAAAGTTTTTTAGCCCGGAGATGCTTTTGGCGGAGCGCCCCACCAAACCGATGTTGACTTGCCTCACGAAGCGGCCTGTGAGCAAGTCGTCGATCGCCAGTCCGTCTTGTCCCGTGCTGGGTTCATCGTCATTGAGCACATAACGCACTTGCAGGTCCTCTATTCCGGTGGCTATTATCACCGAGGCCAGATCGTCTCTGTCGTATTCTATCCCCGTCAGGTGATTGAGGCGGGCCATCAGATTGTGATTCGCCGTATCCACCCAATAAGTGGTCAAGCTCACATCTCGAAGGTTATAGACGTAACTGCCGGAGGGAAAGGAAATCCCACCGGGAAATCCGCTGGAGGGTTTGAAACGATCGCCTAGGGTGATGACTCCTGGAGCGACCGAGGAATTGGTGATCGTCTCCGCTTCGACCAATACGGCGTTGTCGGCGTAAACCACGCCTAGAATATCGCCGGGTTCCACCATTCCATCCGGAATCGCCGAGGTGAATTGCAGATTGCCGTCGCTGACGATGAAGCTTGCAAGGAGCTGGCCAAAAGCTGTGGAGCTTTCGACCTCGGAGCGGAAAACGGTTAAAGTGTCCGTGGCGTCGTTGTTGTCCACCCCGTAAACAGCCATCAATCCGGTCGCGCCGGCAAGCGTTCCGGAGCTGTCCACTTCATACGTATACCAAGAGCCGGTGGCGCCGTTTTCCACATAGGCCTGGGCCCTGGAAACCCCCATGACTTTCAGGCCGTCCCCAGCCATTCGAACATCCCTGGCCATTATATATAGAGCTGTCCGCAGGTTTTGCTCCTGCTCCAAGATGGCCTGTTGTTGGTAATAATACCTGGAGTTGGACTGGTAAATGGTTATGGTCACCCCAATCAAGAGAATGGTCAGAAACAGAGCGATGATCAGCTCTATCAACGTCAACCCTGCTCTGCCGGAGATCTTTGAAGCGATGCCGCCGGGTATGCCCGGCGATTGTTTCTGATTTAGGGGTGATGGGGGTTGAACCGCGTCAGAGCGGATAAAATTTACCCTTAAAGTTTGGTTAAATTTTACCCTTAAAGCTTGGTCTGACGAGGCGAGTAAGTTTTTACCCAAATTGCCGCAAATAAGACCTTCCGGCTGGTCTTGCGGGCAAAGAAAACCCGGTGCCGATCTCATAGAGGGTATAGCTCGCTTAGTTTTATTGATTAAATGTTTCAGAGCGCTCACGTACCTGTCCTATTGTCGAAGGTTGATTGAGAATCACTCGGAATAAGCACGAAAAGAAACCAAGGCAGGAAAAAAAGAAAAAATGAACTATAAATCTCACTGCAATTAATATGCCAAGAAAAAATAAACACTTTGCTTATCTTTTATAATTAATTTAGTCCTCATTTCAAAAAATCAGTGACGCTTAGAATAAATAATCCTACGATCCCAAATAAGTCTAGCCCTCGATCAAATCACGCATGTCAAATTTTCGTTAACGCAAATTTGACATGCGCACTTTTTCACCTGGCCCATTGTCTATATCAGCAATAACTTTAGCAAAAAAGATGAAATTATGCGACAAAAACTTAAAATAAGGATTCTCTTACGTAGCGTTGTCTTAAGAGCCGACCTTATTTTTGCAGGCGTTTCCGATGTCGACGAGTCAGGCCTTAACCCCTTGATATATCGAGAAATTGGAGCAGTCAGCAGTTTGGTTTTTGATTGAAAGGAAAGTGAGATTTTCTTGGCGAAAGTTTTCTTGGAATTGAGCGATTTGGTCGTATTGGACGACTTTTTCCGTAAATCATGAAGCTTTTAACTTTGATGAAACCATAACCATGGGCAAACTTCAACAAATCACAAAACATATCGAAACGAGAGATGAGCCGGCGCAAATCAACAAGGATCGAAGCGCAAAAAGGATAGAAGCGCAAAAAATCCTAAAATCGGCAAACTGGAAAATATTTTGTAAATGATTCCAATCAGTTAAAAAAATTTTTCGTAAGATGGGTTTTTTACGCTTCGATCGACAAGGAGCAATCCCGCAAAAGTCTTACGGACAATCGTGCCAATATTAATGTCAGGCCTTACTTGCAGAGCTGCTCCGCGTTTTTTTCAGGCCAGGTAATCCGGTCGCCTGCGTCTTTGACGACCTCGGCGCCGCAAATCACTTCTATGGAAAGGATAGGCTTTCCTTGGGGACCAATCAGCTGACGGACTTCTCCGGTCGACTTCCACTGAACCGAAGGCGGGAATCGTTCTTCTTGATAGTTATGCCTGACGCTAGAATACCCGTTGATATCCATATAAAAACTTTGGCCTTGATCATCTTCCACAAGAGCGAAACCTCCATCAAAATCGTAAGCGGCGCCATATTTAGGTTCAACGATCCACTCGCCGGCGGCGTTTATGAAACCCAATTCATCATCTGCAATTTCAACTCGAGCCAAACCATCGTCGGTAAAATCCCCGATAAAACTAAACTCAGGTTGAACGACCCATTCACCAGCGGCATTGATAACCCCCCATTTGCCATCTTCATTTTTAGCTCGAGTTGAACCATTGTCGGTAAAGTCGTAGGCAGCAATAAATTTAGGTTGAATGACCCATTCGCCTGCGGCGTCGATAAAACCCCATTCACCGTCTTCATTTTCAGCTCGAGCCAAACCATTGTCTGCAAAGTCGCATGCTTCAATAAATATAGGTTCAATGACCCATTGACCGGCGGTATTTATATACCCCCATTTATCATCCTCATTCCAAGCCGCAGCCAAACCATTGGCGGCAAAATAGTTTACATAATAAAATTTAGGTTGAATGACCCATTCGCCGGCGGTATTTATAACCCCCCATTTAGAGTCTTCATTTTCAGCTCCAGCTAAACCATTATCGTCAAACTCCAATATATTCGAAAATTTAGGTTCAATAGCCCATTCGCCGGCGGCATTTATATATCCATATATATAATCCGCATTTGCCGCCAGAGCGAGGCCATCATCGGCAAAATCATGCAGATCGCCAAATTCAGGTTGAATGACCCATTGGCCGGCGGCATTTATGTACCCATATTTATCATCTTCATTTTTGGCTCGAGCCAACCCATCATCGGTAAAATCATATAGTTCTCCGAATTTAGGTTGAATGACCCATTCCCCGGCTCTATTTATGAACCCATAGTTGAAATCTTCATTTCGAGCTCGAGCTAAACCATTATCGGTAAAATCATATAGTTCTGCGAATTTAGGTTGAATGACCCATTCCCCGGCTCTATCTATGAACCCATAGTTGAAATCTTCAGTTTGAGCTCGAGCCAAACCATCTGCGGTAAAATTTTCTAGATAGTAAAATTTAGGTTTAATCACCCATTTGCCGGCGGCGTTTATGAACCCATAGTCGTAATTTTCGTTTTGAGCTCGAACTAAACCTTCATTCGCCGCACTTTCGTCATAAAATACATCTTTAAATTTTGGAATGACCAACCATCGGCCTGTCTTGTCGATGCGGCCCAATAGCCCCCTATGCTTAACCCAAGTCACGCCGCTAGCCTCAAAGGGGTTAGCGGCTTCAAACTTGGGAGTGACGACCCACTCGCCTTTGATGTTCACGTATCCGTATAAATCGTTTACTCTGACTCTGAGCAATGATTCATCGTCGGACGCCTCAGTCGCATTTAGCGATGCCGAAGTCAAGACTAAAAAAAGTGAAAAAATCATCAAAAACGTTTTTTTCAT
The DNA here is from genome assembly GCA_031269135.1 of Deltaproteobacteria bacterium. Lineage (GTDB taxonomy): Bacteria > Desulfobacterota > Desulfarculia > Adiutricales > Adiutricaceae > JAISZP01. Next base: position 9,003 of record JAISZP010000141.1, read on the forward strand.
AATTAATTTCCTTGTCGAAGATTTAGGACTTGGCGGCGGAGTCGAAAGCATCCTTTTGAATTGAAACGAAAGATGAGTCGGCGCAAATCTAGTGAGGAGCCGTCACGCAAAAGTCTTACGGAAAAATCGCGTCAATCTAACGTCAGGCCTTACTGGCAGATCTGCTCCGCACTTTTTTCAGGCCAGGTAATCTTGCCGCCTCCGTCTTTGACGACCTCGACGCCGCAAATCACTTCTATGGAAAGAAGAGGCTTTCCTTGGGGACCAATCAGCGCGCGGACTTCTCCGGTCGACTTCCACTGAACCGATGGCGGCAATTTTTCTTCTTGATGCTTTATAGGAACACTGGAATGCCCTTCGACATCAAGAAAAAATATGCCGTCTTTTTCATCTTCGGCGCGAGCAAAACCACTAGAAAAATCTTCAAGATAACTATATTTAGGCTCAATGACCCACTTGCCGTCGGCGTTTATAAAACCATATTCACCATCTTCATTTCGAGCTACAGCCAAACCATCGGCGGAAAAAGCATAAAGATTCTCAAATTTAGGTTGAATGACCCACTGACCGGCGGCGTTTATAAAACCGACTTTACCCTCATTATTTTTAGCCAGAGCTAAACCTTCGGCGGAAAAGACCCCTATGCCCTTAAATTTAGGTTGAATGACCCATTTGCCGGCGGCGTTTATAAAACCCCATTGATCATCGCTAATTGCAACCGCAGCTAAACCATTGTCGGTAAAATCAGCTGCATACTTAAATTTAGGCTCGACAACCCATTGACCGGCAGAGTTTATGAAACCCCATTCACCATCGCTATTTTCGGCTGCAGCTAAACCATTGTCGGCAAAATTCAGCAGATGCTTAAATTTCGGCTCGACAACCCATCGACCGGTAGAGTTTATGAAACCCCATTCATCATCGCTATTTTCAGCTCGAGCCAAACCATCGGCCTCAAAAGAAAATACAGACGTAAATTGAGGTTCAATAACCCATCGACCAGTAGAGTTTATGAAACCATATTTTTCATCTTCATTTTCAGCTTTAGCTAAACCATTGACGTCAAAATCCAATAGAAACTTAAATTTAGGTTCAATAACCCATTTACCGGCAGCATCTATAAAACCATATTTAAGATCTTCTGTTGCAGCTCGAGCCAAACCATCGTCGGTAAAATTTTCTACATCGGCAAACTTAGGTTGAATAACCCATTCACCGGCGGCGTTTATAAAACCCCATTGACCATCGTCGCTTCTAGCCATAGCTAAACCATTTGCGGCAAAATCATATAGATCGTCAAATTTAGGTTCAACAACCCACTCTCCAGCGGCATTTATGAACCCAAATTGGCCGTAGCCGTCGTCTCCATAAATCAAAGCGCGGACTAAATCTTTATCTTCAGCGCCATCGTCATAATACAGCTCCGCAAATATCGGACCGACCAGCCACTGTCCCGTCTTATCGACGCGGCCATATAGCCCCTCATGCTGAACCCAGGCCCCGCCATCAGCCTCAAAGGGGTTAGCGGCTTGAAATCTGGGGGTGATGGCCCACTCGCCTTCGGCGTTCACGTAACCGTATAAATCGTTTACTACGACTCTGATTAACGATTCATCGTCGGACGCCTCAGTCGCATTTAGCGATGCTGAAGTCAAGACTAAAAAAAATGAAAAAATCATCAAAAATGTTTTTTTCAAAATTAATTTCCATGTTGAAGATTTAGGACTTGGCGGCGGAGTAAAAGCATCCTTTTGACGGGGTCGGGAGAGCTGAGTTTTATGGTCATAATTCCCAATGAAATTTGGCGAATTATAGTTAAAATGCATTTTTTAGATTGCGGAGAGAGTAAGATTGGATCGCTATAGAAGATCTGAAAATCAAAGATTTGTAAATCAAAGATCTGTAAATCATGAAGCTTTTAATGTCGATAAGACCATAACCATAGTTAAAATTCGGCAAATCGCAAAATCATATCGAAACGAAAGATGAGTCGGCGCAAATCGTCAAGGAGCCATCCCTCAAAAGTCTTAACGGAAGAAACGTTTAGAGAGATGGCCGCGCGTTGCGCTGCGGCATGCTTGCTCATAACGGTCTGTTTGTAACTATTGATTATAACAGAATATGCGCCAAAGAAAAAAGACTAAGAACCCGCATCGGCGGAAGCGTTCTCTATGACCGGCATGCTGCGGACGACTTGCTGGCTTCGCTGGAAGAGATCTTATCGTTCATGTCACCGCCATCCGGCAATCGCTACGGGCGCGATCCTCGACGCCCGCCTCTTAATGCCGCCGTCTACATACCCAAAAGGAAAGGCGACTTTCCGCGCATCCTTTCCCTGGAGGCGGAACGGGCAAAGGACCGGCGCTTCATCCAGCAAGACGCGCAGCGACGAACCGACCATGCCTTGGAGCATCCACCCGGATACAGTCCAGCTCGACAATATCGTTCTAAACGACGGAAGGCTCCCGCAGGGAGCCTTCCATGCTATTTGTTCCGGCCATTTGCTCCGGCTATTTGCTCCGCCGGATTTTCCGACCTTTTTTATTTTATCCGATCGTCTCCTCGCCCTGAAGCTCAATACCGACGACGCCCTTGTCGAACATGCGTCGCAATGTCAAGCCGCATGCGCCGCGCATAAATCCCCAAAAGGCTAAAATGCAGAAAGAAAGCCGTAAAAAGTTTTGCTTCTTTGAGCAGACGGGTTCACAACGCCGCTCCATACTCTTTGGCTTTTTCCAGCAATGCGGAATTATTGGCGGCTTCGCCCTCATCATTGGCGCAGCCGTACAAGGCTCCGGCGAAAGTCGCTCCCAGATAGGAACATATATCCTGTATGGATCGGATGGCGTTGATGCCTCCCGAGTCATATGGGTCATCGCCTTCATGAGCCAGCACCAGCCCGATCTTTTTATTGCCGAGACAATTCTTTCCGTCGGCGAGTTCTTTTCCGGCCAATGCGTAAAAGCGGTCGATGAACTGCTTGATCTGTCCGCAAAGGTTGAACCAGTAGACTGGCGAAACGAAGATCAACACGTCAGCTTCTTCCAGCATGGGGTAGAACTGGGTCATGTCATCCTTAAGAACACATCGGCCGTTTCGCGTTTTCCGACAGCCCATGCAAGCGCGGCACGGGCCGATGTTCAGCCTGGCGATGTCCGTCATCGTCACTTCATGCCCGTTTCCCCGAGCAGCTTCCGCCGCTCTCCCTGCAAGCCGGCTGGAGTTGCTGTTTTTCCGCCAACTGCTGGTTATGAACAGTACTTTAGCCATAAATCGCCTCCCTTTTAGCGATCTTACGATCGAGATTAACCTGCCGCGCCCACAAAGTCAAACGCGACCTCAGACAGTAAAAGAACTTGAAGGATGTCGCACGAGCATGCGCAGTCTTAACGTTTTTTGGGAAGTCAAAATATTTTATTTGACGTTCCTGCCTGGCGCATAAGCAAAAACGGCAAGGTATTTTG
>JAISZP010000237.1 GCA_031269135.1 Deltaproteobacteria bacterium
AAAGACCCGAAAATAGCAAATATCGGTGTCGTCATAGAAAATTAAACTTCAATCACTCAATAAAAAATAACACTCTCAGCTAATGGTGTTAATAGTCGGCAATTCAACTTTTAACGCTAAAACGCCCAGCAGTTGCTTTGTGAACCGTTACAAAAAACGAAATGCTTGCTTGAGTTCATTTAAAACTATATCCAATGTTTGATCAACCGTTATATTTGAATTATCTATCAAGAGATCTGGTTTAAGAGGGAGTTGCGGTTTAATTGTTGTTCCAATCACATTATCGTTGCCTTGAGAATAAATATTTTTATAGTCTCTTGTTTTAAGAATGCTGCTTGAGGTATGTAAAAAAATTTCGAAGTAATCGTCGATATTTGCTCTGTTCCATTGATGAACTTCGTGAAACAGTGAAATAGTGGAAACCACAACATTTTGGCCCTGGTCGGAAGCAAGTTTTGCCAGCCGCGCGTAAGTCAAAGCCAGATTCAACCTGTTTTCCGGGTCATACCCGCCCGCTAAAAGAGCCAAGGCTTCCCGGAGTTCATCGCCGTCCAAATGCAGACGAGGGGTCGCAATATGCGGCAAAAGCGCTTTGGCCAAGGTGCTTTTGCCGACGCCGGACAAACCGGTCAGCCAAATTACAGCCCCTTTGCTCAAAGCCTAGCTCCTGAGCTGCGCCAGCCAAGCTCGAGTTTTATATTTGGCTGATACGAATTCGGAATCTTTGGTTTTTTCGACTACGAAATCCAGAAAAGCCTTGAACTTCTCCTCGCCTGCCTGGACGCGGACGTCGTTGACCGATTTCCATAAACCGAGATAACGCTCCGGAGTCTGACGTTCAATGTGGAACCCTTCTATGTAAGCCACCTCTTTGAAATAATCTGTGCTTTCCAGACGCTTAGTAAGCGTGTCGCAAAACTCCGAACTCCCGGAGGAAACTCTTTTAAGAGTCGGCACCAGCTCTTTGATTTTAGCTTCAATTTCCTCAAGAACCGCAAATCCGGCTATATCTCTGGTGTTCCATAGGGCGAGAAAATAAGCCCCTGGTTTTAGGATTCGTTTAAATTCCTTTACGGCTTTATCGAAATCAGGCCAGTGGAAGGAAGAGGCCATAGACGCCAAATCATAAGCATCATCGGGCAAAGTCGTGACTTCCGCCGAGCCGTCGACCCACCTCAGCTCGGGGTGCAGGGCCAGGCCTTCTTTTCTCATCGCTTCATTGGGTTCCACTGCGGTGACGGACAAGCCTCCGTCCGCCAGCATCTTCGACCAGATGCCGGTGCCCGCGCCGACGTCCGCTGCCTTCGCCTTTACAGGCAGAAGGCCGACGACTAGATCTCTGACCAATGTAGAGTATCCAGGGCGATACTTGGCGTAATTATCAGCCAACAGGCTGAAGTCCCCATGCTCCATCTTCGTCATTTCACCCTCTTTCACTCGCGCCAGTCATGGCTGAAACGGCCGTCAAGCAAAGCCTTTTCATAAAGCTCCAAATCTTTGTCGGTGTCGACCTCGCACCAGGCGCCCTCGACGCTTGTCGCGCCTACGGAATGATTTTCCTTCAACAAACGACTGATGAATGAAGTCATATCAGTCTTATCGACTCTTTCGCCCAAATCGGCGCAGCCGGTCAGCCAAGTTCGCCAGCCTGAAACGGTCAGTTTTATCAATCCCATGTATTGCCCTTGCGCTTGGTCCAGATTTTCCGGCTTGCCGCCGATCTCCAACAGTTCGCCGTCTTTTTGCCGGAAAGTCTCCGCGTCCGCCAAAGGATTTTGATTGTTTCTCAGACTCCAAAGCTTATACCAATCGACGTCATAAGTTATGGCTATCGAATGTCGATTTTTCATCAATTTTTCGATATGTCTCGATGGGTAAACGATGTCGGAATATGAAACAATCGCGTCGTCTTCGCTCGCCAATTTGGAAGCGCAAAGAAGACTTGAAAGCATATTGGTCTCAAACCAGCGGTCATTTTCCACGACATTGAACTTGACGCTTGAAGCAGACAGAAAATCATGAATTTTTTCGCTCTTATACCCGGCGACGACGATGACGTCATTTATGCCGGCTTTGGCAAGCGCTTCCAACTGCCAAAGCAATAAAGGCTTGCCGGCCAATTCTACTAAACATTTTGGAATGTCGGCGCAGTGGGGACCTAATCGAGATCCTCTTCCCGCCGCTAAAATGACGGCTTTCATGCATCATATCCTAAAAGGTGAGACTTGAATAAATCTATGTCGGCTTGCACCGGAGTTTGTTCGCGTTCAGGATGCCACATGACGCCCAACATAGATTTGTGATAAGCGGCTTCTATCGAATCATCGATTGGACAATAAGCGAGAACCGTCAAGTCGTCATTTTTGACAGGAGAATATTTGTGAAAAGAGTTGACTTCTCGAGTCGTATCATCGGACAAAACTATTTTGTGTCTTTTGGCGATATGAATATCGCTGTTCAAAGTTCTCAATTCTCCGTTCAACCAATGATTTATCGCTTGAAACCCGCGGCAAACGCCGATTACCGGGAGGGCGTTCTCAAAAGACCACCGCAGCAGCAGTTTCTCGGTTTCGTCGCGAATCGGAAACGACCCGATGTCGTCTCCGCCGGAGAAAATCAAGCCGGTCACATTATGCTCAACGACATATTCAATGATGGCGCAAGGGTCGTTCGGCAACGTCAGCCAGGGCATCTCCAGCGCGCGCAAAAACTTATACCAATCGTGCGCCAGACAATCTCGAAATTCTCCGGTTTTTTCAAACAGCGTCATTCGCTGGGTTACGCCTAACAGCATGATTATCTCTGAGCGCTTAGATTTTTCGGCAAGGCGATTTCATTCAAACGCATAGCGTTAGTGAACGCCTCTTCGAAATTTATTGATATGGCTTTGCTGCCGCAATCCAAAACTATCGATTTCGCCGAGCAGACCTGGGAGAAAAGCTGCTCTCCGCAGCCTATCGCAGCCGGCAGGCCGTATTCGGCGCAGCGGATGGCCATATGCGAATTGGTCCCGCCGTAACGAGTGACCAGCCCCGCTATGTTACGGGTGAAAATCCAGTCATATCCTGGATCTGCGCTTTCAATGCAGATGACGGCGCCCTCCAAACATATCTCGTTGGAAGCGTCAGGCGCCAGCGCCACTATAGGCGCTTCAATCTTCAGAGACCCGATATAGTTCGGTTCGCTCCTATG
>JAISZP010000259.1 GCA_031269135.1 Deltaproteobacteria bacterium
GTTCGGCGAAAATCTTCAACGCTCAAAAAAGAAGCTTTTTTGATTTTTTTCAGTTGGTCATACTTCTTTGCCGGGTTAAGACCGCTTATTTCAGAATCGCCGTGAAAGGATACGGAAAATAGCGGTTTAGGCAGCAGCCCTGCCGGAAAGGCATCGGAAAGTATAAAAGGAGGATCGCCATCGGTGAAAGGCTGGAGCCACTCCTTCAGAGCATCGGATCCTTTCGTCAAAACCACTTGCCAGCAAAGGTGACCAAAAAGAGTGTCCGACTGCATTGGCGTAGCCACAGGGGCTAAAAGCTTCAACCTCAATCGCCAGTCGGTCCATTGGCGCCAATCATGAGTTGCGGTCATGACGCTTTTCCGGCTTTTTTACGAAGGTACTCTGAAAAAGGCGTCCCATCTTCAGCGACGAAGGCCACATGGCCGTAGCCCCTAGAACCGTAGCCGCCTAGATAATCACGGCCCAATAGTTCAAAACCATCGGCAAGATAACGATAGAACTTGGATGGATCGTCTCCTTCAAAAAGCCTGATGACGAGAGAAAAATCAAATTCGCCGCCGGCTGGAATGCGCTCGGTGGCTCGCGGACCAATATTGCCTTTGGCTGTGTTGGATCTACGGTCAATCAAAACTTCCATCTTGACTTCAGAATCACGACCGGCTTCTTGCCAGTCTTTTATAGTAGTTTGATTAGGTTGGCAATCACGGAAAAGCAAGCGAGAAGGGGGCGCTTCCCTTTTTTTAATGTGGGGGTGCCCAAAGAGGTTGCATACAGGGCATTCTCCGCAGTCGCAAGGGGTGCCGTAATTTTGGGACGCCCGGCAGTCTCTCAATTCCAACAGAGATCTAATTTTGCCTTTTATGGACGAACCAGGAACATAAGGCGAATTAGTGATGGGATGGCGAATGATGGGATTATCCGTTTCGCCTATGCCGATGTTTTCTTTAGAGCCGCCGATACGCAATCCTGACTCCAAAACCTTTAATGTGCCTCTCATTTCCTCTATCCCAATCAATTTAACGGTCATATAATCTCCTTATATAATCTATTTTCGTCATCTGGAAGAATCTCTCAAATAACAAAGAATATTGGTTAAGTATCTAAAAAATCCTAGCATTTCTTTAGGACTTGACTGAACAACTACTCTATGACGCTCAAAAAATTCTTTGACGATAGGCTTGAAAATGTTACGCTTGCAGGCTCTTTCGATCCTTTCTACATATAAAGTCGCAAATTTTTCCCTCGCCTCAGGAAAATAATTGTCGTTCCTACGTAAAAGCGTGATGAAACTCAAAAATTGCTGATATATCATCCGAAATTGGGTAGGTTTAAGTTCGGCCCTACCGAAAATTTCGGCGACTGTCTGGGCTGCCTCAAAAAACAGACTCTGGCACAATCTGCCGTCTTGATCATAAAACGTCGAAAAAACTGTGCCCTCCGGCAAACCGGATGATGCGGCAGGAAAGCTGCCGCCGCCACTGTAGCTGCTGCTACTGCTGCCGACGACCTTTAAAGGCGCGATGACCTTTACCTTTTTAGCTACCGGCTTTCCTTTAGCCATATCAGGAACATATTCGACTTTGTCCCCACTATTGATGGCGGCTCTGTCGCCTATCACGTCCGTAAGGAGGAAATATAGATCTTCGTTGGAATCCGTCTTGATGAAGCCATATCCCCTTTCATTGTCGTCATTGTTCCTAATTATCTTAGATACCTTTCCAGTATTTGCCATTATCGATCACCTATCGAGTTGATTTCAGCAATTTTCGAATTTACGATTGCCTGTTAAAGCGTAACGACATACAAATCCCAATCCCGCCATATGCGGGTTGCCAGGAATAGCCAAACTGGAAACCCATTTTTTGGCTTCGCCTTTCAGCGAATCTGGAGTTTTCCAATTGCGGGATATATCCCTGGAGAGCAAGGGAGCATATTCGAAAAATAATGTGTTCCCTGTTTTCTGAAAATTTTCAAACATTTGAGCGTACCGCAATAGCCTATGTACTTGACTACTGGTTACGACTTTATTTTCGAGCCAGTTGAGGAGTTGTTTGGCTTCCGAAAGTGTAGAGACATAGTCGTCCCACGGCAGGGAAGTTGAAAACGCAGTTATCCTATCTTTACTAGCCTCTTTGGGGATGCTGACCTCTTTGCCGACGTTAGCCTCTTTAGCGAGGCTCTCATAAAACAACGGAAGTTTTCCTTGACCAGGGATGGTTTTAGATACTAGAAGCAATCTTTCCGCTTCTTCTAAAGCATCTGTAACTGGTTGTTTAGCCGACACTACGGCCAGTCCGGCAGACAAGGTAAAGTTGGGATTCGAGCAATAAGTTTGGAAATCCGTCCTCAACTTCAAAGCGAAATCGAAAACCTTGTCCCAAGGTCCTATGGCAGCTACATCGTCACCGCCTGAATAGACTATATATATGCCAAATTCTTTGCATAAGCGCTCGACATGAAGACTGAAAAAGACCTCTAAAACACGGGAAAGAGCGGCTGTCCTTGAAATTGAGCGATCTTCTCCAAAACCATTGGAAAAGACAAATCCAAGCCTATCCACATCCAGCTTTAGGTAGCCAAGAGAAGGCTGGCCTTTTGAACGCTGAGCTATCTGCGAAAATTCCAGAGGCTGATGTTCTTCTTCCGGCACGTGTTTCGCTCGCGGCCTCAAAACTAGCGGCTGGGTCATTTTTTCGTAAGTCGGAAGAGACGTAAGATAGGCTACAACCTCTGACTTGCCAGAAACTGACTTATTGTCTAAAAGTGAAAAAGAGCCTAATGGAGAAGGATAATCTCCCTGACTCTCGTTAGAAAAAAAGGTCACTTTTTCGGCTAATGTGAGTTCTTTGCCAAGTTTCGCCTCTGCCTTGCAAACTTCGCATAAACTTTCTTCCGTCTTAGGTCTTTGACCGCAACCTTGACACAGACCCACGCCGGGAGCAGGCATGACAGCAGACAATACGAATTTATCCGTCACCCATCCCTGCTCATTTTGCAAGATTGAAGAGCCTTCCCTGTTTCGTTCTTGCCTTAAAAGCTTTAAAACCCTTTGACTTAAGCTTATGAAATCATCTCTCATTTCTTTGGCGTCAGAAGAAATATAAGCTAAATTAAGACTTAATTCCGCCCCTGATTGTTTGTACAACCAGTCGGTCGCCTTAGACAAAACATCTTTTATTACATCTCTCGCTTCTTGACTGTTCGGCAACAGCAACTGAAATTTACCGCCGGCCAAGGATAAACACTGAGTCAGAGGCAGAGATAAACGCCTTAAAATCTCTAACATAACGGATTCAATATAGACGGCAATCTGAAATGAGCGGGCTCTTAGCCTTCTAGCCAGGCCGCCCTGGCCTGCGTTGATTTTCAAAATATATTTCTGAAGGCCGTTTAAATTTCCACCCAGCAAAAGAAAAGGCTTAGAGCCGTCGTCGGCCCAAGCCTGGGCCAACGCCAAAGCTGCCGTGGTCAGCAGATGATCGTAAAGAGATATATCTGGTCTAGCATTAACAGCGGAAGGAATGCACCAGGTAAAATGAGACAAAATTGCGCAACTGGCGTTCACGTAATCTAGGGGAGTTTGGGCTTGATTATTTCGCCAAGTTTTTAGAAATTGGTCCCACAACTTACGATATTGAGTGGACAAATCAATTTGGCCAGGTGAATTCTTCGGGAAAGTAGCGTCAGAGGAAAATGGGGCCAGATCCAACCGAGGGCTTTTGGTCCAATCGCTGCTCGATTCCATGAAAACAGTGCTCAAAGGCGAC
>JAISZP010000342.1 GCA_031269135.1 Deltaproteobacteria bacterium
CTCAAAAAATGCTTATGAGACACTTCGTCAAATTGCCGCTTCTGCTGATCGGCCTTGGATTTCTCTTTTGGTGGGGCTGGTCGGGGAGCTTTTCCTTAAACAGCGGCGCTCTTTTTACGATCAATAATATGGAGACCTTCTACCGGTTGGAACTGGGCAATAAACCCATGGGCTGGGCTAAAAGGAAAGTGTTCGACGGACCCGCAGAAGGGCTTGTGACGATTTTGGAGGAATCGCTGCTTAAGCTGACTCTAATGGGTTCCGAGCAAAACATAAGAACGATCTCGGAGACCGTCTTCGACGAGCGAGGGCGCTTGATCTCCGCCGATTTCACCGTGCCCCTGGGTTCTTTGTCGGCTGGCGCCAGCGCAAAGGTCGAAAGCGATCGCCTCTTCAGCACCGTTAGTTTTGGAGAGCAGTCTCGCACGGTGGATCTTTCCGTTCCCGACAATGGCCCTCTTTTGGTTTCGGCTCTGCTTCCTTGGCTTGGGCATCAGCGGGATTTGCCGTTAGGCAGACCCCTGGGGGTGACCCTTTTCGATCCTCTAAGTTCGGAATTCAAATCGGCTCAGTTAATCATCGAGGACGCCTCTTCCATCGATTCGGAGATTCAGACCTTCAAGCTCACCTTAAAATTTCTTTCCAGTGAAAACGTCATGTGGATCGACGCCGACGGGAGGCTGGTGAAGCAGTTGAACGCCTCCCTGCAAGCCGGACTATCGCTTCTTTATGACGAGCAGCAGATTTCTCAGGCTCGAAAGGCCTTGTCTGAAACTACGAAAACCATCGAGATCACTGGGCCTCTAGCTGACATGATCTCCAAGGCCTTTAACGAAAAAGGCTTGGAGCTTTTAAATTCTTTTATAGGACAACAGTAAATTTCATTACGGTAAATTCCATCATCCGGCGACGGTAAATTCCATCATGGCAAATTCCATCATAGTAGATTCCATCATCCGGCGAAAGCGGATGACGGCGCTTTGGTTCACGCGAGGAAAACCCAAAAAACGATGATACGTCTCGAGAATATATATAAACGCTACCGCAAGCACGCGGCGGTTTCCGACTTGTCTCTCAACGTCAAATCCGGGGAAATATACGGTTTTTTGGGGCCTAACGGCGCCGGCAAAACCACCACTATTAGGATGATAGCGGGCGCTTTGGCCCCAAGCTCGGGAAAGATATTTTTAGGCGGTCACAACCTGGCCCAGAAACCAAGACAAGCCAAGTCCATCTTAGGTTATATCCCGGACAGACCCTTTCTCTACGAAAAGCTCTCCGGTCAGGAGTTTCTCATCTTCACCGCTGATTTGTACCGGGTTCCGAAAGAACAGGCCAATAAGCGCTCCCAAGAGCTTTTGGAACTCTTCGAGCTGTTCGACTGGCGCGACGAGTTGATTGAAAATTACTCCCACGGCATGAAGCAGCGTTTGATCATGAGCGGCGCCTTGTTGCCGAGACCTAGGATCTTGGTCGTCGACGAGCCGATGGTCGGCTTGGACCCGCGCGGCGCGAAACTGGTCATGGATATCTTCAGGTCTCTTTCCCGAAACGACGGGGTGGCGATCTTCATTTCCACCCACACGATGAGTCTGGCCTCAAGGCTCTGCGATCGCATCGGCATCATCCAAAACGGCTGCTTGATTTCCGAAGGCACAGAGCAGGAACTGCGTCAGAGGGCCGGCGCCGGTTCGGCGGATTTGGAAGATCTTTTTTTGGAATTGACGGCTTCCGAAGAGATAGGCGCCCCCAGATGACTGCAATCGCCCTTTTGACGCGCTCTAGCGCCTGCGCCGCCGAGAGGCGTCTATGAAAGAATTCCTGACGCTTTTGAAACCGGCCGGGCTGGGCCTAAAAAATTATCTTAAGGACCCCGGTCCCGGCGGCCGAATAAAATTGATGTCTCTCTTTTTCTTCGCCATGGCCATCTGGGGCGCCTTGTTTTTGATGTCCTCGAAGATGATCCGCTCGTTTTACTCGGTGGAGGGTTTCGGGGACATCTTGGCCCACAAGACTTTCAGTCTGTTATGGCTCTCCGGTTCGGCTTTGTTGATTTTTTCGGCGGTCATCACCGCTCTTTCCAGCTTTTATCTAGCCAGAGATCTTTCGCTCTTGATGGCCGCCCCGGTAGATCGCGAGAACATCTTTTGGGCGCGGTCGTATCAGAGCCTTTTGGCCAGCGCCTGGATGCCGGTAGCCTTCCTGCTCCCGGTTTTCTTGGCCTTCGGCTACTACTTCAAGGCCTCATGGCTGTACTTCGTTCTGCTGGTCCCTGTTTCCGTTCCGGTGGTTTTGACGTGCGGCTTCATCAGTCAGACGGCGGTGATGATCTTGGTCAACATCCTGCCGGCCAGACGAACCAGAGACATAATGAGCCTGATGGGTCTTTTGGCTTTTGTGGGGCTCTATTTGGCCTTCAGGTTCCTTCGTCCCGAGCAGTTGGTGAACCCCGAAAGCTTTCAGAGCGTGGCCGGCTACTTGGCGGCTCTCCAAACTCCGACCTCTCCGATGCTTCCCACCACCTGGGCCACCGATTTTCTCTGGCCTTTGTTGGGAGGCAAGAGCGCCGATTTCAAGCTTATTTATATCGTGCTGTTATGGGTCATGGCCTTGGTCACTGGTTTGATCGCGTCCTACGCGGCCCATTTCTTATACTGGGTAGGCTTCAACAAAAGTCAAGAAGGTTCCAGCCGACAGAGGGTAGGCGGCTTGTTGAATATGGCGGCCTCTCTTTTCGGCCTGCTCAAAAACCCCGAGCACCGGGCGGTGGCCGTAAAGGATTTCAAAGTTTTTTTTAGGGATCATACCCAGTGGTCGCAGTTGTTTCTGCTGGGCGCTTTGATGATCATCTACCTGTATAATTTTTCGGTTTTAAACCTCAAGCGCTATCCTCTCCAAGCTTTCTTTCTGGAAAACACCCTGGCCTTTTTGAATGTCGGTTTGGTGGGTCTCGTCTCAGCCACGCTGTCGCTGCGATTCGCTTTTCCCTCTATTTCAGCCGAGGGATTTTCTTATTGGATAATCCGTTCCTCACCCATGTCCACAGCTGATTTCATGAAGTACAAGCTGACCTTTTGGCTCCTTCCGATCATGGTCGTCGCTTTAGTCTTGACTTATCTGACCAACCGCTTTTTAGACGCTGACGTAATCATGTCCTCGACAGCCTTCGGCCTGACGATTCTATTGACTCCGGGACTTTGCTCCTTGGGAGTGGGTTTGGGCGCTCGTTTCCCTCGCTTTGAGACGGAAAACCTCGCCCAAGTGCCGACAGGCTACGGCGGTTTGATTTTCATGGTCAGTTCCAGCGTTTCGTTATTGCTTCTCATCGGTCTATCCGCCTGGCCGGTGGTCAGATATCTTCGCATACGGCGATATATGTCGACATGGGGACTTAAGGAGGGAATTTTGATTCCTCTGATGGCCCTGCTGGTGCTTGTGTTGGCTTGGCAGCTATGGCGTCGCCCTTTCCGGATAGGCCGCCAAGCGCTGGAGGTCTACGACGAAGAGACGAGAAGTTTGGATCTGCCGGTGGGAGAGCAAGAAGAAGGAAAAAGGCTGAAAAAACGAAAGGGCGGGAAAGCTGAAAAAGCTGAAAAAAACTGAGAAAAAAAATAGATGAATAGATGGCTAAATAAACAACTAAATAGATAAGCAAATAGATAAACAAACAAATAAATAAATGAACAGATGACTAGATAAACGAATGAATAGATAAATAAATATATGGCTAAACGGCTATATGAATAGATAAATAGACGACTAAATAGCTAGCTATATAAATAGATAAATAGTCATATAAACTATGTTTAGCCTGTAAAAACATCGCCAAG
>JAISZP010000059.1 GCA_031269135.1 Deltaproteobacteria bacterium
ACTCTCTTCGGGAACTTGCACTGGAGTCCGGAAAAGAGTTTTCTCACAACGACAAATTCGCGTTTGAAAGACAACATTTTTCAGGTCAAAAACGCGTGACGCTTTCAGGGCTGCTCAAAAAGGCGACCATGGAGGCGTCGCCGCCCGAGACCCTTGACGGCAGAGGACGGTTGATCGCCATGGCGGACAGAATCGCCGAGTGTTTCAGTCTTACTATGTTGGAAAGGGAGCTTATAAGGTTAATCGTCGCTTCCACCTGGATCAAGCCGATCAGCATGATGCTTAGCCACTTCAATCTTACCTACAGACTGAGCTTCTCAGATGTTCGCTGCCGGGAAATTCTAGCCCAGCTTTTGGGCGTAAGGCCGCATGAATGCACGAGATTATTCGATAGAAACAGTGGTCTGATCAAAAATGGTTTGTTTCAGTACAGTTCCGAAGACGTGAATTTGTCGGGGGCCTTCAAACTCATTTTAGCTTCGACATCCTCAAAAGACGTCAGAAAACTCATTTTAAGCAAGAACCGGAAGGCCGCTCTTGCCGGCGACGATTTTTTCTTTCTTGGAGATGATTACAGTCATGTCGTCAATCTCCTTAAAAGCGCCATCAAACATAAGACCTTAGGCATAAATATATTGTTGTACGGGCAGCCCGGCACGGGTAAAACCGAGTTCACCAAGACCGTCTGCGCCGAAATCGGGGCGGAACTTTACTCTGTTTCGGAGAGTATGCTCGATAGCCGCGGAAACGACAGACTCGCCGAGGCGACGCTGGCCAAGGCCCTGGTAAGAACCAATCCCAAGGCCATACTTATGTTCGACGAAGCTGAGGACGTTTTTAATCAAAAAACTAAAGAAAAGTACTCCAAGCTCTTGCTGAACAGGTTTCTGGAGAAAAACGAAAACCCCGTCATCTGGATCACCAACGCGGTCGATTGGATAGACCCGGCCCATCAAAGGCGATTCACTTTCGCTTTGGAAATGAAGACGCCCCCTCCGGATGTAAGGGGCCGGCTCTGGGAAAAGGAACTGACCAAAAATAAGATACATTTGGAAAAGCATGAAATTGAAGAGCTGGCCCGGGATTATGAGCTTCCCCCCTCTTTTGCGGCGAGCGCGATTAAAGCCGTAAAGCTGACGAAAAACAAGAAAGCCTTAAAAAAAACTCTCGACAGCCTAGAGAAGGCCATCACCGGCAAGATAAAATCCGACTGTTCCGTAGGGCTAAGTCATCGATTCGAAATTAGACTCTTAAACGCGGATGAAGATCTCCAAAAATTGACCGAGAGAATCCATAATCTTAAAACTCTTGATTTTTCATTGTGTCTTTATGGTCCGCCGGGTTCGGGAAAGTCGGAGTATGCCCGGCATCTGGCCAAAGAGATGGGATTGCACGTCCTTCATAAAAGGGCGTCAGAGCTGCAGTCCATGTTTCTTGGAGAGACGGAAAAGAATATCGCCGGCGCCTTTCGTGAGGCTAAACAGCAAAAGAAGTTCTTGATCTTCGATGAGGCCGACTCCTTTCTTCAGGACAGAACAAAGGCCGTAAGGAACTGGGAGATATCCCAGGTCAATGAAATGCTGACCTGGATGGAAAGCCATCCCCTTCCCTTCGCCTGCACGACCAATCTCATGGAGAGCATGGACAAAGCCTCTCTGAGGAGATTCACCTTCAAGGTGAAGATAGGATATTTGTCCAAGAAGCAGGCCGGCGACGCTTTCAATCATTTTTTTGGTTTAGACCGTGAGATCGACATCCCCTCTTTGACCCCGGCGGATTTCGCCTTGGTGGCCAAAAGAGCCAAGATTCTTGGTCTGGAATCGTCTGAGGAACTTTATGAATTATTGAAAGCCGAGGTCAAGATTAAAGGAGAAGCGAACAACAAAATCGGCTATGTTCAAGCGTAATGATTCCCGAAATCTCGATATTCTTCAACGTTTCATACGGTAATTTTTGAAGAACTTAATTTTGGAGCCGCAACATGAGTCGCAGCAGAAAAAAAACTCCAATCAGCGGCGTCGCCGCTTGCCGTAGCGAACGTCAGGACAAAATCATCTGGCATCGGCGATTCCGAGCTCGTCAGAGAACGATTATGAGAACTTCACCTCCAAATGATTGGGACGACAAACTGCCTTGGAAAGCCGACCAGATCATCAATATATGGAACATGGGCAAAGATGGGCGTTTATACTACTCGCCAAGGACGGTGGAAAGGATGTTGGACTCTTTACACGATCCTGCTCTTACGGAGAAGGAGCAGAAGGTTTTCAACAATAGTTGCCTCAGAGCGCTTTTCGGCAAATAACCATATTTAATCGTATTAGCTGAATCTTCATAAATAATCATCAAAAAAAAGCGTATGATCATATTTTAGTGAAACTACCTCTCGGCTCAAGCCAATGGGCTTGAAAAAAAGCCGGAGGTCGACCGGAGCATGTCTCCGGCGAAAAAGCTTTGGACGGATGCATCTTTCGCAAATTGCCTGCGTTGGCCGGTCATTATGTTGGTTGGTCATTGCGTTTGGCGGTCATAGCGTTGGTCATAGCGTGATGGCCGATAAGACGGGACTAGAAACGTTCGTAAATAGCCAGGGAAAGTCCTTAGGCAAGTCCTTGGGCAAGTCATTGCGCAATAGTCGATAAGACAAGAATCTGAGCTGCAGACCCAGAGTTTGCAGACTCGGCGCTTGCAGATTCGATGCTTGCAGACCCGGAGCTTACAAACTAACAGCTTGCTTGGTCTGTGAGCTGCGATTGAATATGATGGGGTTCGTTTTTGGAATGCCTACGAGCATGATTTTGAGGCGGTTTCCGATCGGTCGGGCCGACGTTGCAAAGAATATGATTATAAGCTAACATGAGGATAAGCTGATATCGTCCATTTAATCTTTTGGCCTAGGTTCTTGTCGGCGCATCGAAATCAGGGCCTGAAGATTTTCGGAGCGGGTATTTCCATGAAACTTAGCGTATCTCTTACTCAAAGCAAACTAAAAGATTTCCTCTTAAATGTCGCCTTGATCAGGCCGGTGTTCATATGGGGAGCTCCAGGAATCGGCAAGTCGTCCCTTGTCGAGCAGTTCGCCTATGAGCTGGGGATGGAATGCGTCTCGCTTCTGGGCAGTCAGCTCGCCCCTGAAGATGTGATTGGCGTTCCTCAGATCGTCGATGGTTGTTCTAAATTTTTTCCGCCTCGGATGATAGTGCGAAACGAGCCTTACGTTCTCTTTCTTGACGAGTTGAACGGCTGTTCCCACGAGATTCAGAAGACGTTTTACAGCCTTATAACCGATTTGAGAGTGGGGGAATACCATCTTCCCAAAGGTTCCATCGTCATCGGCGCCGGCAACAGGGCCCAGGATTCCGCCATAGTCAAACCCATGTCCTCCGCTCTCATCAACCGCATGATTCATGTCGAGCTGACGGTCTCAACCACCGACTGGCTTAAGTGGGCTTACGCCCACAACATTCATCCCTTCATCACCGAATACATCGCTCAGAGGCCGGATCATCTCTGGTCGAAGCCGCCGAAAACCGAAGAGACCTTCTCGACTCCGCGGTCCTGGCATATGCTCTCCGACGCCATGCAGGGATATGGCGAAAACATTTCCGACGCCGATATCGAAGCTCTTTCCGTCGGCACTCTGACGGTCGCCCACGCCATTCAGTTCAGAGCCTTCATAAGGCAACTTCGCAACAAGTATATTCTTGCCGATATCATCAGCGGCAAAGAACGTTGGCCGGATAAACCCGAAGATCGCGACATTCTTTATTTTCTGGCTCAGAGCTTCAGGGCGCACCTAATGAAGAATCTTCCGAGAGAAAAGGAGAATTCAGGGCAGAAAGACAAAGAACTTATCTTTGCGGCTAAAGCCTGCATCAAAGACCTGGCCGCCATCACTTTTGAAATCGCCCAGATGGTGGTCGCCGGCGACGACGGAGAATCTTTGCCGGGATATTTCATGGCCGAAATAGTCAGAGACCTGCCGAGGCTGGTCCAGAAGTCTCAAAAAAATGGCTAAACAAAAGTTCAACGTCAATGACCCTTGGTTGACCAGCTTCAAGGCTGGGCAAAATCTGGTGGAGAAAAACTTGATTTTCGGCCCGCTTCTCAAAAAAATCATTGTGAGAACAGAAAACCTTGAGATCAGGCGGACGAAAGATTATGCCAGGTGTTTCTCCCAAGGCCATATCCTAGTCAACCGCTCCAGACGCCTGGAGGCGGAAGAATGGGCCTACGTCCTAGCCCACGGTTTGCTGCATTACGCCTACTGGCACTTTGACGCCGCCGGCGCCCGGTCGAAGGCCGATCCGGTCAAATGGAACGTCGCCTGCGATATGTTCGTCACCCGTTTTTTGCGGGACATAAAACTTTTTAAGGCTCCGGAGTTCATCAATACCGAGGCGCCGTATCCGCCAGTTTCCGAAGAAGAATTGTATCGGCTGCTTATGATGGAGAAACTCGACAAAGAGGATCATGGCGGTTTTTCTCTCGGCGCAGGGTTCACCGACATGGACGATGAGCCTAAGCAAATTGATTTTGTATGGATGAGAAATAAAAGTCAAGAGTATAAGGAAATTTTTGAATCGTCTTTGACGGATGCCGTGTGCGCGGCTGTGGAGGTGGCCGCCGGACATTATGATGATTTGAATCAAGCAGCCGAAAAAAAAATCACCAAGGCCGAAAAAGCTAGACGCTGGTTCATCGACCACTACCCGCTTTTGGGCGCCCTAGCGGCTGCTTACGCTTTAGAAGAGGATTCGGACGTTTGTCTGCGGGCGCAAATCGCGGTAGCGGCCGTAAGTGAAAGTCTGGCCACTATTTACATCAATTCAAGGATAAAAATGACGGAGCAAGAATGCCGTTTCATAATCGCCCACGAACTGCTGCATGTCGGTCTGCGGCACCATAGCCGCTGCCAGGGGCGGGATCCGTTTTTATGGAATGTGGCTTGCGATTTCATCATAAACGGCTGGCTGGTGGAGATGCGCGTCGGAGTCATGCCCGAGTTCGAGTGTCTCTACGATTTGAAATTTAAGGATATGTCGGCTGAACAAGTTTACGATGCGATTGTCCGCGACATCAGACGTTTTAAAAAATTGGCTACGCTGCGGGGCGTGGGCTTGTCGGACATCTTAGGCGAGGGCGAGGTCGGCTTCAAACAGTCTTCGTCGATCGATCTGGACGAGTTTTACCGCCGAGCGCTCACCGAAGGTCTCGAATATCACAAAAAATTAGGTGGAAGGGGATTTTTGCCGGCTGGGCTGGAGGAAGAAATTCGGGCTCTATATCGTCGACCTATAGACTGGGATGTGCGGCTGGCCCGCTGGTTCGACAGTTTTTTCGAGCCTCTGGAAAAAATAAGAACATACGCCTGCTTAAGTCGCAGACAAGCCAGCACCCCCGATATCCCGCGTCCGAGACTTAGACCCAGGCCAGAGTCGATGTATAGCCGCACTTTCGGCGTCGTTATCGACACTTCCGGCTCGATGGACCGATACGCTTTGGCCGTAGCCCTGGGTACCGTGGCCAGTTACGCAAGCAGCCGCGACGTGCCGTTTGTGCGTGTGGTGTATTGCGACGCTGCAGCCTACGACGCAGGTTACGTTTCGCCTGAAGCGATCATGAGCAGCGTACGGATCAAGGGCAGGGGAGGCACCATATTGCAGCCAGGCATCGATAGGTTGCAGCAGGCCGAGGATTTCCCCAAAGACGGGCCGATTCTAATAATAACCGACGGAAAGTGCGACAGGTTCGTCGTAAAACGGCCCCACGCAGTTCTGTTGCCCAAGGGCAGACGTCTCCCGTTTCCGGCTAGAGGCGAGATCTTCGAGTTTGAATAAACTCATAGCGGCGAGGTTGGTCCTTAAGTTGACGTCGGTATGTCGACGTCGTGATGATGATGCAGTTCATCAATGTCAGGAGTCGACGAATTCAGGCGCCGACCGATCTATAAGCCCTGGACGCCCCAGATCTAGCGACTATCAGCATGACAATCAACTTAGTCAGTCAAATATTATAAAAAATGAAGTCTATATAATTTCGAAAGACATATATGTAAAAGTATCTTTATTTTAAACTTATATGCCGAAGAGCGAAAAGATTGTCCAAGATTACGCAGCTTTTCGTACGCCCCTTGAAAGGTATGCCGACGAGCGAAAAGGTTGTCCTCATTACGTCGCCTTTCGCTGAGCCATTGTTTCGCATCAGTGGGGTTCGACTCCCATCATAGAGGACGGCTGTTGGTTTTACAGTTCGCGATTGATTACATAAAGGCATCACAATTTGGACAGTTTTTTCGCTCGTTGATATAGTGATTCTAGACTGGTTAGGTCTTCTCAAGGCGCCGCTTTATATAGGTTGCGGACTCTGATGGCTGGTCCTTTGAGGTCGTCAGGCGCTCTGCATCAGATGAGAGTCGGAACTTTTTGGCGGCTACTGGGCGGATAACCTTTGAAGCTGCGATTCTTAGTCGGGTTTTTTGGCTACGAGATTTCCGTCTTCAAGGACGCTTACTTGACCCCAAAAGCGGCTTTGATTTTCTCGCCGTATCCGTAGAAAGCCAGTCCCAGATCGATAAACGCTTTGGCCTCTTTTTTCAACATGCCATGGTAGTTTCTCTCTGTTATGTCGCTTAACGCCCTTTGAGCGGCATCCGATAAGATGGAGTCGATTTGCGCGTTGGAAACGGTCTTGTCGGACGTATTAGACAAGGCTTGATCAATTTCAGCTTCGGGAAGTTTTAGTCTGGCAGTAGCGGCCAGAGCTTGATTGATGTCCGATTCGGGAAGCAATTTCAACGCAAGGTCAGCAAGAAGCCGGTTTCTCTTAGGCCCCTTTCGCAGCGTCGAAGTGGAATGAACGTCATTATATTTAAGCTTTGTTATAGCTATGTCGGCCAAACTTTCGTTTATCTCTTGCGGCCTAAGTCTATCTTTGGCCACATTGGCTAAAATCCACTCTATTTCTTTTTTCGTAAGTTTCTTTTTGCTGGAGCAATGCTTAAGTTCAATGATGATATAAAGACTCTTGGGTAGTTCAAGGCACAAGTCCAAACGATTCGAGGGTCCAATCAGCTCTGTTCTAATTTTAAAGCCCATACCTGAGAGAAGCATTTGCGCTAATGCGTGGAAAGTTTTCTCGTCATTAGGCCGTTGATAACAACTCATAGAAGAAAAGTACCCGCTGAATATGAAGCTTACCGTCTCCGCGTCTTTGGCCATCAAAGCCTTCAATAACTCTTTGCCTTTGGCTTGAAGATCATCGGTCGAGTGCTGACCGAAAAATAAGGTGAAGCAATCTCTGTAGTAAGAAGATTGGACTTCGTAATTAGGTAGTTTGAAAGAGTAGTATTTAATTTTATCTGTTTTGAGGACTTGCTTTGAGGCGGCGTTTATCATATCCAAGGTCAAATAACCGCTGTGAAAGAGGACAGGAACTACCTCGAGATGGGTTAATTCCGTTTTTCGCAACTTCTCCCCGGGATATGATTCCAGCTTGGCCGTCACAAAATCCAGAGGCCTGGAATTGAGCATGGCCGTCAGATGGGCTGGTCGACCGGATTGGATCCAATATTGATCAAAGGAGAGGGAGTGAAAAAATTTGAGTATGGAATATGGATTTAGAATTTTGCTCTCGCCGCCCCAGTCATATCCGTCGTACCAAAAGTCGATTTCTTCTCGCAATTGTTTGATGTCGGCGGAAGGCGCCATTTCACCGGTCTTTTTGAGGCTTGCAAGAGCGAGTTCCATCCTGTCTCCGAAAAGGGAATCAAACTCAGTGGCGAGGAAACCGCATATTCCGGCGTAGGCAGGGTCTAACGAGATGTCGTTTAGGTGGTTGGGTCCAGAATCCATAGAAGTCAGGGCGTATCTGGTTATGCCGGTGACAAAGGTGAAGTGGAGAGAAGAAGTTACATATGGCTTTTTAAGTGAGGCAAAAAAAGAACGAAGAATTTTGGCGTTAGCCTTGGCAAGATGTGGTTCTTCCATATTCGCAGTAACAGGATCATCATATTCGTCGATAAGCACCACAACTTTGGTTTTGTATTTCGTGTGCAGCGCTTTAATTAGTCCACTAAAATAGGCATTAGGAGAGTCTCCCCTAACGCGTAAATTGTTTGCGGCAGCTATTTCTTCGAGCTCAGTCATTAGGCTGCGCCGAAGTCTTTCCGGACTATCAGAGTCAATCGACAAGCTCAGAAAAATAACCGGATGCGCCGGAAAGTCGTAATCAGATTCATTAATCCAAAGGCCTTCGAAGCGTTTACGGCCTACTGTGAAAATCTCATTTAAGGTGTGCAACAGGAGAGTTTTTCCAAACCTGCGTGGCCGCGACAGAAAGAACTCACTCAGCGGACTGCTCAAAAGCTTATATATGTATTCGGTTTTATCGGCATACAAATAGTTCTCGTCAATTAAATCAGCGAAAGGTTTTATCGTCAGAGGGAGTTTTTTTAGGGTCATTATCCAACTCCTAAATTTGCGTTTGTTGTTGTGACGGTCGTTGTGCGCCTCGTAGTCAGCCAAGGAGCCGTCAGGTGGAACTCGAGCCGCTAAAGGTAAAATAACGAAAGCTTTGAACATCTTTAAGTAATTATACCACAAAAAAAACGGTTTGGCGAGTGTGCGTTGGAGTTATCGGGAGACAGTCTTCTTTCTACGCAATTTAGCGATATCGTTTGTTGGAGAGCTAATTTTGTTGGAAAGCTTGGTTTGGAGTTTTTAGGAAGGTGGCGTTCTCGCCTTCAAGGTTTGTTGAACCTTGCGCCGAGAAAGCAGGCTGTTTTAAATGCGAAATTCAGCATTTAAGGCGACGTGATTTGGACGACCTTTTCGCTCGCTGACATATCGAGCATAACAATTATTAAGGTCAGCTGAGGCGGTATTTATGTTTAACCGCTTAAGTCGCGCAAAAATCAAGGCCTGAGAAGGTCTGGACGGGACTCCCCCGAATTAGTTGATCGTGTCGGCGGCGCTGGCTAAGCTTTAGAGCGTCAACATGTTCTTTTTTCGCGGTCTTGAACTTTGAGACGAGTCTTTCAAGCGCTAAACGTTTGTTCTCGCCTTGCGTGCGGGCAGTGACCGAGCAGGCCGTTAGGCCTGTAGGCAAATGCTTGACTCTGACCCCGGTTTCAACTTTATTTACGTTTTGCCCTCCCTTGCCTGGCGAGCGGAACGTCTCAAAAGAGAGTTCATCTTTGCGGAAGTCCGACTTGAGATTAAAGCTCTCGTCTTGAAAATCCGTCTCGTCAGCGACCGAACCGACCAGAAAAAACCAGTTTTTCCGACCGTGATTGGGTCTAAAGGGGCTTTTGCTTTTCCAAAGTATGGTTCCTTCTGTTATAGTCTCTTGATCGGGGAGACGAATCAAAAGACTTTGGTAGAGACAGACCTGTCTGCCGGAAAGCTTGATTTCCTGCCGACCGCAGCTTTTGACGATCTCGGCTCCGGGTTTTCGACGTAAAAGATATTCAGCGTAAAGCCCGACGGCAAGTTCGCACTCAGCCGGTCCCCTGCCGGAACTTAATTGAATCAAAGGCATGATATATCTCTCTCCAGCTATAGGTCCGCGAAAACGGCGCACCGCAACTATGCGTGAATCCATATTTTGCGCGTTTATGCAAGCTTTTAAAATAGATGTGTCGGATTATTGGCGCAATCATCATCCGCCTCTTTAAAAAGGCTCGAATATGCCTACTGCCGCATTCCATAGGAAGGTTCGGCAAATTTTGCTTGATGAGGTAGATTGTTGCTTCGCCGGAGAAAACCAGCCGCGTCTAAGCGTTGAAAAGTTTGCGGCATGCCTTGCTTGAGGCCCAGTATTACACAAAACCATTAAGCTGCGCTGCTTGAAGATGTTTTCAGCATGACTCGGGCGGCGGCAACTAATTTTTTATATATTTGATTAACAATTGCAGCCTTGACTCTTTGCCGCGTTATATGTTCCAGAACGTTCGACGTGCGCCATATGGTAATATAATTATGAAAGAGGAAAAATCAAGGCGTAGATGTCGAATATATTCTTATTGCGCCGGTTTTTCGAGCTGGGGAGGGTCGCGACGGCGGCCCATGCGGCGTTTCAACATTTGCTGCGGCCAAGGCGGAGTTTCAAGACCGCAATGATGGAAGAAGGAAGGGAAGGAAGGATGGATGGATGGGAAGCTTAATCGCCAGTTCGTCTTGCATTTAAACGCCTCGTCTTGCATTTAAAAACCCTCTTGCCCAATATTTAAATTGAAATCATAGAAAGGTATCTATGCTCGTCACCATAACTTGTCGGGGGCCGGAGGCCTCTGATTTGAGCTATCTGCTGCATAAAAATCCGTCTAAGATCAACACGTTCGATCTCAAGTTCGGCCGGGCGGTGGTCTTTTACCCCGTCGTTTCCGCCGAAACGGTCACCTGCGCCATGATGCTCGATATCGATCCTCTGTTTCTGGCCAAGGAAAAAGGGCAAAAAACAGCCAGCCAGTCCGTTCGTCAGTCAGGTTTGTTTGATTACATTTCCGACCGGCCCTACGCCTCGACCTCTTTTTTGAGCGTGGCCCTGGCCAGAGTCTTCAATACGGCTAAGGGCGGTCGTTGCAGCGAAAGACCCGAGGCGGTCGATCGAGAGCTTGATCTGACCGCTCAGGTCTTCTGTTTGCCTTGCGAGCATGACGATAAGCCATTTCAATTTTTCGAACCCCTGGGCTATGAGGTTTCTTTGCAGCGCCGCAAATCCGACGGCTTTTTGGATTTTCTTGGAGCCAACCCCTACGTCAACCTGACCATCAGAGGCCGGGTCGTTCTCTCGAAGATGATCCAGCATCTTTATATACTCATTCCTGTCTTCGGCGGCCGCAAACACTATTTCGTAGGCGACGACGAGGTCGACAAACTTCTCAGGCTCGGCGGAGATTGGCTTAAGACTCACCCGTTCAGGGACGAGATCTCTTCGTTATACCTGTCGCGATTTAGATATTTGACCGCTTTGGCCTTGGAGCGACTGGAGGACGGCGAGGCTGGAGCGACCGAGGAGGTTGAGCGATCCGCCAAAGCGAACCTGCGCCCTCGGCTTTCAAAGGAGCGCTTGGAGGTCATCCTCCACGAGCTGAGGCTCTCCGGCGCCAGGAGCGTACTGGATCTTGGATGCGGCGAAGGTCGTCTTTTGCTCAGAATGGCCAACGAGAAAATGTTTGAGCGCATCATCGGATTGGACATATCCACTTCGGCTTTGAAAAAAGCCGAGGAACGCCTCTTTAAGGCTTTTAAAGGCCATCCCTCCAATCTGACGCTTATTCAGGGCGCTCTGACTTACGCCGACAGCCGTCTGAAAGGCTTCGACGCGGCTGTATGCCAGGAGGTCGTCGAGCACCTCGACGCCTGGCGCTTGCCCATCTTTCAAAGAGTTCTTTTCGAATACATCAGACCTAAAACAGTCATACTGACCACTCCCAACGTCGAATACAACGTTCGATTTCCCTCTCTGACCGAAAATAAGTTGCGGCATGAGGACCACCGCTTCGAGTTCAGTCGGGCCGAATTTGCTCAGTGGGCGACCAAGGCCGCCGAAAGCTATGGTTACGCCGTGAGGGTCTCCGATCTAGGCGAGTCTGACGCCCGCAGCGGACGCCCCACCCAAATGGGAGTGTTTTCGTTATGCGGTTAGAAATTTTCGATAAGTGCCTGGTCTGCCTGATAGGGTCCTCGGGCAGCGGCAAGACCACGTTCGCCCGAAAACATTTTCGGCCGACCGAGGTCTTGAGTGCCGATTTTTTTAGAGGATTAGTCAGCGACGATGAAACCGATCAAAGCGCCCCCGCCGAGG
>JAISZP010000078.1 GCA_031269135.1 Deltaproteobacteria bacterium
AACCAGCCCTGGTCTGATTGTTTTGGTCCAATATGATCCCTAAACGATTATTTTGCTCGATGTCGTAAGATTTTTCGGCAAAATCGACGTTATTCATCATTAAATTATGAAAACTCGCCATCCAATCCCTGAAATAGGGGATATCGTAAACAGGCTGAATTTCAGGCAGAGTAGGAAAAGCGCCATCTAAAAGAGAGGGTTCGAAGACGACTGTTTGACGATTTTTGATGGTGACCTTTCTTTGATTTGAGGCGAGACGAGAAGGCGACAGACCCAAAAAATTGACGAACTCCGCTAAATACGTTGAAGCTAAGCGAGCCTGCTTCCACAAAAGTCTTTCCGGATTTACGTTTCCATAGCTGGTCGCCTGACGCAGAGAGCTTTCGATTTTAGTCAAGACCCCCAGACGTCTTGCCCCTTGACTGAGTTCTTGGACAAGATTCTGAAAGCTGCGACGATCAATTTCATAAAATTTGAGGCTTTGATCATCTGAAGACAATTCATCCAATCGACTTAGCCAAGCCTGCTCCAACCTCAACCTGAAGCGGAACGCAAGATCATGAACAGCCGTCGTCGGCTGAGTCGCTTTAGCGACGGAGTCGTCTTGGTTATCGTCATCGAACAGAGACATGAAATCTATTTCCTGCTCCTGTTCTTGCGGGGGGGCTTCAAGGTGCTCGTTGGGATCGACGGTTGAAAAGAGAAGATGCAATTCATCCTCCGGCAAAGTCATGCTTTTCAAAAAACGCCCGAATTTTTGTTTTTTAAGAGCCATGTTGGAGAATAATTTGAATAGTTTATCGAAGAATTCCTCTTTAATCTTTTTTTCTTGTTCTTTAGCGCCTCCATGGTAGTAGGGCTTGAGCGATTGCTCGATGGTGTTGGCTTCATTATAGGCCAAAGCCGTCAATTGCTGCGTTTTGAGATCGGTTTCTAAAATGGGGGTCAAGAAACTTACGATATAGCCCACCCCTCCGTCTTCGGCGTCTAAGACCTTGTTCCAAGAAGCGTCGGGATTTGCGAAGTGGCTTTGAGTTCCTTGAGCTTCCAAAAAGCCCCTCTTGAGTTCAGAGAAAAGAGGGACCTTTTCCGGTAAAATCCCTTTAGCCTTACGAACAGTCCGCTCGCCCTCGCCTTGTTTCTCTATTTTCAGAAAACCATCGGCATAGCTAAGATTTAAAAGCCAAAACATGTTTTTGAACGGAACCACCTGGCCTTCAGACATCGACCATTCTCTAGGCCAATGATAGAGTCCGAAAAATTGCAGCAAAGAGGCGTTGTAGCGAAGTTCCCATCTGGTTTTGGGATCTGTGCTGCCGGCCCCTTCTTGGAGGTGGTTGTCGAACTTAGTCAAGACGAAAAACAGACATACCGGTTTTCCTGTGCGCTCTTGAGGAGTCCGGCCATGAGTGTCGAAGACCCAGTTAGCGATGACGATAGGGAGATCGGGGTTGTTTTGAACCGATTCGGCCACGCACAAAAGCATGCAGGTTATCTCTTTTCTGACGCAGTAACGCTCAAAAAGATAAGCCACCTTGCCTCTTAAAAAGCATTTTTTCAACACCTCCGCGCTTCCAATCTCAGCCGCGATATCTTTCAGCTTTTCCCTGGCTCGGTATCCGGGAAAATCCAAGATGTCGGCGTTATCCATGTAAGAGCCGGGATTTTCCTCGATGCGCACGTGCATCTCCGCGATCAGGGCGCTCAAAAGAGGTCTGGTCAAAGCCAGCTTGCGGCCTGTTTGGCCGATTACATCGATGGTTTCCTCGGTTTCATCCAAAAGGCCGAGCAATCTATCGACGTGGAGAACAGATTTAGAGCGCTTATTTTCCTCATCATAGAGGGCTTCCAAAGAGCAGTAGGCGACCTCGCAAAATCCCAATTTCTCCAAAGCCAAGTAAAGTCTTTTGTAGACTTCGGTAAAGGGTTTGAGGTTGCCCCATAAAAAAGAAAATAGAAAAGCCCTGTCCTCTATCCCAAGCTTAAGCGCCAGCGTCACCGCCCGAGGCCAAAAAATGGTTTCCAACAGGTGTCCGGAGATGAATTTGTCGGAAATGGCTTTTACGTATTCAGCCAAGTCCTCCAAATCGTCAATAGTCAGATTATTCGATTTTTGCGGTTTCTTCGAAAGGGAATCGAGGGAATCGGTCAAAAATTTTTGGTCGATCGGTTGACCGCCCTCAGCCTCGGCAAAGAAGGTATTGGCTAAGATCTTGACCACATCCATTTCATTGAAGAACTTAAGACACACCGGGAGCTTGGGGTCGGGAGATTTTGGCGGCGGCTCTACGGAAAACCTTGTGACCAAACCAGTAGTCTCATTTCCTCCCTCAGGGTTTATCTGAAAGAGAAAATCCAAACAGGTTCCTTCGAAATCGACCATGGGAAAACCGCTGGAACCTTTGATCAAAGAGGAGATCAGAGTGGACTTTCCAGCCTGGCTAGGTCCAAAGACAGCCACGCCGATTTTTTGACTCGCGGCTTCAGAGTATTTCTTCAGCGACCTGGCCGAACGCCTAAGACGTTTACGCACCACCTCGCCATCAACATCTTTGACGTTGTCAGCCAACCACTTATCGCCGTCTATGGCGATTTTGTTGAGCTTCAGACAAGCTTCCGTCAGTTCTTCGGCCTTCATCATTTTCCCCATCTATCATCTATTTAAAGACTATCTATTTAAAGACCACTGGCGAACCAGAGGCGAAAAGTTAAAAATTCTCCAAATCACCTGTGTCCAACCAATAACCGTTGTCGTTTCTGAGGGTTTGAAGCCTTACAATCATTAGACTTGGCGGGTGCCCTTTACCCTGTTTGTCGGTTATGGAAGCGACACGCAAATGGCCTTCGGTGCGCTTGATCATGGCTGGTTTTTTCTCCATCTGTTCTTCATCGTCCGATTCGTCCATGGTGAACTCCAAGACAACGCTGAAAGGCGCCAGATGCTTATGGGTCTTTTGAGTGTCGGAGTTGCGGTATTCCAAGCTGTAGAGTCTCGTCGTCGTCCAACGGGCGCAATTGAGCTGACGAAAACCAATGGCTATTGGGGCATTAAAATTGATTTCAAGATTTTTTTCAACCTCAGCGCCAGTCTCAATCTCTAAATTGGAAAACCAGACATGGGCCTGTTCAAGCTGACCTGTAGCCCCCAACATGCCGATATAGCGGTTGATGGGTTGGGGAATGAAGTCTTCGGTGTTGATGGTTATGCCTTCCAGGGAACCCTCCGCCAGCGAACAGATGATGGCCCCGACCACCACGGTCGTCTTGGGATCTTCGATGCGCCCGTGAGTGAGAAAGGGATAACCAGGGCCTACCCTGTACTTGTGCATGTGAAAGATTCGGTCGACCGGCAGGCAAATCCGCTCGTAGGGGATTCGGATGATCGCCGGCCATCTTGAAGGACGACCGGTCAAAATCAACACGTCGCAATCAAGAAGCCTTATGATCTCGCCCATGTCGATCAAAAGCTTTGAGATGATGGTCGTGACGCTTGAATCGACGTCTCTGAGATTTACCGTAAAGGTGAAATCCAAAAAGTTGAAATCTGCCCAGCCGGCCCGTTTAAGAGGCTCTTCTATGAAAGATATTATCTTGCCGTAGCGCTCCGAAAGCTTAGATGGGTCAAGATTCAACACGTCTCCCACTCTTATGGACAATTGCTGTTCCAATCCTTCCCAATCCCCATCTTCGTATTTTTTTAAGATATGCAGCGCGATGGGAACGGAAAACTGGACCACGAACTGACTGCGCAAAACCTCTTTTTCTCGAGTGGCCGACACCGCCCCCATCATGGCGTTATCTTGGAAGAGCGTCTTGATCAAGCTGTCGGCGTCGTCGACTCCGTGCTCTTTAGCCGCCAGAACAAGACTGCCGTTAAAGTGCGTCTGGATGACCTTACGCAAGATGTCGTCTCCGGCGACGTTGAAACCATCTCGAAAATCCTGGTAAGGCTTTATAAGCGGAGAACTGTGTCCGGGATTGTGAATCAAATAAGTGGTTATGCTTAGATCGGAAGTGCCGCCGCCTATATCGATGCTGGCGATTCTAAGACTGCTTTCAGGCTGGTCCGTTACCTGGCGTCCTTTCGACTTCACCCGCCTTTTTTTGCCCATCAAGTCGAATAGCTCAACCGCGTTATTGTGAAACTTATAATAAATTTCATTATAAAGCCAGACCACCTGAGTGCAAGTCGCCTCGTCCCAATCGCACCTGACCGAGGGGTTGAGACGAAAGTCGGCGGCTTGGAAATGAGCGGCTCGATCAGGTTGATAATAAGCCTCCCAATTAAGACTCGACCAAACCGTCTCTACCGCAAGTCTGGCCCAGGTCTTGAAAATATTTTGCTCCGCCAACGGCATAGCCGTCGGCACGGTCATTATGATGCTCTGAAGACGCCTTGGCGTATCCGGGTGCTCGCGACTGTCCCGCACTAAAGGATCGTTTATGCAGCTCAAGGCCTGGGCGACGACCTCGCTGAGCAAAAACATCATAAGAGAGCTGCGGCTATACCGAGCCTCAAAAGCGGGGATGTCGTCCTCATTAGAGTAACCGGCTTTTATGACTTTCGGAATCGGAATACGTTTCGCGCTGGAAATATTTTTATTCAAAACCGAAATAGGCACCCCAGCGGTATTGACGCTCATCAAAAAAGTTCCGATGCCGACTGCGGGTTCTTCGACAGACTGACGGTATTCGTAGTAATTGTTTAAGTGCCATTCCTGATCGCGCTGGCGAGTGTCCCACAGATAGCGTTTAGGACTCGACATGCCTGTCGGCCCCAGCTCTTCCCGGGAATTGGCCGATAAGCGGTTGGCCTCGGGACCCAAACGCACAGTCGACGGCCACCTGAAACTATCCGAATGTTGACGCGACTTAAGACTCCACTCGACCGACCCGAAATACGGCTCGGAGAACTCCACCTTAGTATCGAACGGCTCGGCATAGATGTTGGCCGGCTCGGAAATGTCCCTTAGCTGCAAAGAGTAGCAGTCGTTGAGTTTGGTGGGCCTTTGAGGCACCGTCTCCACCAAAACGGCCGTCAAACGAGAATTGCCGATATCGATGACTAAATCAACGTCGATGGGCTTTATGCGGCTGGGGTTTATCACCCTAACCGGCCTTAAGGCGTCGGTCGCGTCGACGGCAGCCAGCATGGTCAGATAGACCGCCATATATTCCGTCGATATCCAATCGCCTTTGGCGACGTCATAGCCGTAATCGGGAAAATCTTCCGTCACTCTCGAAATTTTTTTACGTGGAAATTTAGTCTTATAATCTTCCCAGGTCTTTTTCAGAAATTCTTTATTCCACGGCAGACTATCGATAAACCAAGTTATGTCGCGCTCATGGGTGGCTAGACTGAAAAAGGAGTTGCCGGCCACGTCCTTTTCCGACAAAGCATGGTAAATGACGGCTCCGTCGACTTCGATGTTGCCTTCTCCCTGCTCGACTTGCGGATCGAACACCAAAGTCAGCCGAAACTTAAGGCTGTCCTCCGCGCCTAACCTGGTGACGTAACCCCTGACCCAGTCGGTAGGGCCAAATCCATAGCGCGGCAAACGGTCGTCCCATTGACCTGTCTCCACCAAAAAAGGCAAAGGCATCCATTGGCCTTGCAGACAATTCAAGGCCTGCAGATACTCAATCTCATAATGCAGCGTCTTAGGCAACTGAAATATCCGATCTACGTATTCCCCTGTGTTTTCTTCAGCTTCCATTAAGGGGAAGAGCATATTCAAGCTATCCGGCGCATCATCTTGATGAACATGGAATAACATTTTAGATTTTGCCAGCGGTTTATTCCCGCGCATAACCGATAAATCGATATCAAAATCAATGAATTGAATAGCTCCACCAGCAATTACGCTGTAACTTTTATTTCTTGACATCTTTTTCCACAATTAGAGGCACGACTAAGCCGTGGTTATTACTTTTAGTTGGCTATACATATTTATGCGATGCCGCATAAATCAAATATCCCTTAAAACAATATAAACATATTTATTTCAGCAATCAATCAGCTGGCATAAATGAAAATCTATCTATCTATCAATCTATCAATCTATCAATCATTTACAATGTCATATAGCGTTGAACCATAAGAGAAAACGCACCGAACAATACGAAAGCCTATGAATTTTGTCGCAAAATCCAAAAGCGATAATTTTATTACCTTTTGAATGTCTTTAGGTCTTTATAGCGAGTCTACATTTACAAATTATTGATTTATTTTGCCTATTGATAGTCTCGATGCTTTATATCCCGTCCCAGATTAACGATAGCATCTCTTTTTATGCTAAAAAAAGCGACTTTTTGCTCTATTGAACCATTAAGTACTTTAAACAACATTAAATCCGATAAATCAACTATTTAGCGCTTGGCACAAAAATAAACTTCACACCTTTCAATGTTTTTTGATCCATTATGCAGACAACATCACTACCGCTTCGCCGGCAAGTAATTTGCGGCTTCTGATACCGACGGTCGCTATTTTGACACTGTACCAAATCAGGCACATCAATATGCAATTCATCATCTTGAAGACTTGCGTGGGCGGGCGCTCTACAACTATCTACATAAACTTTATTCTCATCATATTCATCGATATTAACAGTCCCCGTACCTTCTTCATCAAAACAATATGTATGTATAATAGGTTGCTTTGTAACAGTGTTAAAGAGACCATTAGCACTAGTATCCCAGCATCCTCCCAAAAATGAAAGATCATTTGTTTCAAAAGCGTCTTGAGGTATGTCGAATGGAGCAGCCTCTTCTTCTTGAGGTGGTGCGATCGGAGCAGTCACTTCTTCTTGAGGTAGGGAGACCGGACCAGTAGTGCCGAAAAAAAATAAGGGGTAGAGGACAAAAAAGAAA
>JAISZP010000188.1 GCA_031269135.1 Deltaproteobacteria bacterium
CGCCGATAGTTATGGCACAAACCAAGAAAAATAAAATTTTTTCAGTGACGCCTGTTCTTATTTTTCTTCCTTGGCCATCGGCATAAAGTCCAAATGTGATCAAAATCAAGTCGATAAAAGCCCAAACACCAGCCCCACCCGCCGTTAAAATCATAAGTATCCCGGTTCCAGCCCTACCGATATAGAAACGGTGCGCCCCCAACACGCCAAAGAAAAAACACAACAAAAAGGTTGTTAAGCCACCTCTTGGCGAAAAACGTGTGCTCACTCTTTGGTCTTGATAGCAAAACGGGCAAACTTTTGCATCAGTTCGCATCTTTTGGCCGCAATTTAAACAATAATGCATCATGTCCTCATATTCATAAAGCTGACATATTCAAAACGATACAATGAACAGATATAATTGCTGAAAGGCTGAAAAGATTCAAATAACTGTGTTTCGAGCGAAGCGGATAGGAGTTCTAAGACGCATTGGTCTTGAGCGAGTCGGCGTTATGCGCCGGACGGCCATGCTCTAAAGGTCTTTGCCTGATTGGTCATGGCCTATTTGTTCAGGGCTTATTTGGTCAGGGCTTATTTGATCATGGCTATAAGTCAGGATAAAGGTCAGTTAGGCCTCAAATCGAAGAAGTTTTTCACCGCCCCCAAAAATGGACGCAAGTATGACTACAATGGGATGCTATGGGCTATTACGGCGTAATATCTAAAAAAAGATTTTTAGTACTTAGCCCCAGTTGCCGAAGCATCCTCATTTAAAACTTAACTATTGGTGATTACAAGTAAAATCTCAAAAGTTTATAAGATTATTCTTGCAGTTACAAATTTTTTACTAGATATTTATAATAAAATTTAACTGGTCAGGAAAATAATTTCGTCAGGTTAAAGCCGCGCTCTTTTCCAAAATCGAAGTCGCCGGTCGGTCATTGGCCAAGACAAGGCTCTGCTCAGGTTCAGGTTCAGGTTCAGGCTCAGGCTCAGGCTCAGGCTCATATGATCCCAAAATGGGCTACTACGGCGTAATATCTAAAAAAAGTTTTTTTAGATTGGACTCGGCGTCAAAAATATCCTCATTCTAAACTTAACTTTTGGAAATTGCAAGTAAAATTTCAAAATTGTCTGAGATTATTTATGCGGCATCAAATTTTTGTTTAGATATTTATAATAAAATTTAAATGGTCAAGAAAATAATTCAGTAGGTTTTAGGCCGGACTTTTTTCCAAAATCAAAGTCACCGGTCCGTCATTGACCAAGCTCACGCTCATATGCGCCCCAAAACGTCCGTAAGCGACCGGGACTGCGGCAGAGAGCCTTTCACCCAAATAGCCGAAAAGGTTTTCCGCTTCTTTGGGAGGAGCGGCTTTGGTGAAATCGGGACGCCGACCTCGGCGGCAGTCTCCCAGCAACGTAAACTGGCTGATCAATAGAATCGATCCCCCGATTTCAGTGATCGGCAGATTCATTTTTCCTGAGCCGTCGGCAAAAACCCTAAGGGCCAAGAGTTTATCTCCAAGCCAATCGCAGACGCTCTTATCGTCGCCGTCAGCTACCCCTACCAGCGTCATAAATCCAGGTCCGATTTTGCCGATCTCTTCTCCATCGACCTCTACCGCAGCCTGGGTCACTCTCTGAACGACCAGTCGCATCGCCTACTTTCTCCCCGCCACCCATCTAAAGCCGAAATTATACCCCTTGTCTATCTCTATATGAGAGGCCATATATCTTTCCTCTTTACTGACGCTTATGGTGCCGTTTTGGTTGTGGAACAGACAGATGGCGCAGTGCTTGTACGACTTGTCGGGGTTGTTGAGTCTTATGGCTATTTCATCGCCGTTGGGTTCTTTGATGAGGATTCTGGCGTTGACTTCAGTGAAGAAAAAATCGCCTTCATAGATAAAAGCGAACACCAAAACCCTTTTTATCAACTGAGGCTTGAGTATGTAGAGATTTTCGCCGTCCTGGGAAGCCCCGGATCTGTCGTCTTTGTCCAAATAAATCCACGGCCAATCCTTCGGCGCTCCCATGTACCCGCCTAAGGCCTGGATGACGCCTTTTTTGCCGTCCTGCATCTCAAACATGCAGCCGAGATCGAGGTCGGCGGTCTGTTTGTTGAAAAAGCCGCCCTTTTTAATCTGATCCCAATTGAGATTTATGTGGAAAGAAGTGGTGCCGCCGGATTTTTTGCCGAGATCGACCTTCTTGGTGTCGCCTCTTTTTTCCAGGGTGACTTTCGAGAGACTGACCGAAGGCTCTTCGGCAGGTTTATCAGGGGCTTTTTCTTTAGGCTTCTCGGTGGTTTTATCGGAGACCACCCCTCCGAAATGCTCTAAAAGCGCCCGGAGTCCCTGATTAAAGCCCTGGCAGACCGCCCCAAAACGCCATTGGTCTTTAAAATAGACGTCAAAGAGCATGACGGCTTTTTCATCGGCGAAGTCCGAGCCCGAAAAGGGAAAAGAAAGGACCTCATCGGCTTTGGAGTCGTAAATATTTATGGAGCTTTGGCTTAATTTGGAGATGAAGTCGTTTCCGTCCACCGACAAGGCGAAAGTAAGACGCTGGATCTTAGTCGGGAGCTTTTCCAAGTCGACGACGAACTCGGAGTGTTTTTTCGAGTGGTCCGTAAGTTCAATGGCGCCTTCAGGCGATTTTTTCTGGTTGTAGAAAACGAAATAATTGTCGTCGGAAAGCTTGCCGGCCTGATCCAAGCCGAAACAGGAAAAATCTATTTCCGACGGTTGATTCCAATCCGTCTTAATGACCAATTTGAGCTTTTTGTCGGTCGTGAGATCTGAAATCTTAGACTTTTGCCCTTTGGTGAATACCGTCATTTGTCTCTCCAATATGTATTTGAAACTTCAACGCTCACTTCACCGACTTAGCTCTCGGATCGGAGCGCCAACTATCGAGAGTCATTCCCTGACGATCTCGCTCGGATAGTATAAGATCGTTTCGGAGAACGCGTTTGTAGGAACCGACTAAAGCCTCGGAACACAGACTAAAATCCAGATCGGGATCGGTGGGGGAGATCCCAAGTTCACCGTCGGGACTGTAGGAGGCGGTGCAAAAATATTCGATGGCGGAATCCGACAAATAAAAATTGCCGTGAGCTAAACCTGCGGGTAGCCAAATCCACTGCCCATAAGATAAGTCGCACTTCATCTCCACCATGATCGCCTTGCCGAAGCTGGGAGATTCGACTCTGACGTCCAGGGCCATATCGACCGCCTGGCCGTAAAGAAGGCGAATGAGTTTGCCCTGCGGCGGACGGTACTGAAAATGCAGACCTCTGACTACATTTTTTTTTGAGCGGCTTTCATTGGCCTGCTGAAAATCAAAGCTCTCAAGGCCCAACCTCGCCGCGAGATCTTGAAAATCGCTCTTTCGATAAATTTCAGAAAAATAACCTCTTTCATCCGCAAAACGAGCATAATTTATTAATTTAGCCCCTTTTAAAGGAAGATCGATCGTCTCCAATATCTTCATTTGATACCCTTCCAACAAAGTGCAGCGCAAAGCCGCAAAAAAAACAACCGACGTCGCCACTTATCCTCAAGCGAATCGCCCAAGGCTCAACGATAATCGTTCGACGCATTTATGCCTGAAAACCTATTAATTCTACCCGAGCCTCTTTTTCAAAGTCAATCACTTAGCTCATCTTTTTCCACATGTCGACTTTTCAGCTTTTTTTAAGTTGGCCTCAACTGAGAGGGCCAATCGCTTGAAGGCAATTTTTTCCTCTGAGGTAAGGCTGATCTCCCTAAAACAACGCTTTTATGCGCAGCTGGCTCTAATTTATGCTAAATAAAGACAAACTCTTGATAGGCTAAATGATGGCATGAATTATGCTTTGTTTTTCTACGAAGCTTGCTTCAGAGACAGTGAGGTAAAAAGCATGTCAGTAACCACAGTAATAGTGATTGATAAATACGGGGCGGACATCGCCCTCATCGGAAAAGCCGTCAGACCGTTTGGCCACGCTCTTTTGTGGGCGGAAAACATAAAAGAAGGCGTCAAGCTCATTAAAGCCTCCAAGCCCGCTACAGTTCTCGTCAACGAAGAGCTTTTAGGCGGCAAAGAACTAAACGTTCTGTTGGAGACCATTCGCGCCCACAGGCTCCCCACCCAGTTGGTGATCATATCCGATAAGCCCGATTTCGAAAAATCCATGGACTGGGTAGCGGAAGGGGTGTTTTCTGTGATATCCTCTCCAATAAATATTGAACGCTTAAGGCGAATCATAAACAAAATAGCCGACAGTCAGGTTTTATACGAAACCATTATAAACACAAGTCTGCAGCCGTCATCGCATCAAGGTGGTCTTTCCATCTATAAAAACCTGGCCGGCCATTTGGAAAGCGGGCCGCTTTTGGAGGCCCTGTGCGACACCGCCCGGCAGATGACCGGCGCCGCCCGGGTGGAAGCCTGGTCCCGCTTGGACTTGGACAGCCAAGTCATGATCGCTTCAGGTCCGACCAATGCCCACTGCGAAAAAGACGTGACTTTGGATCTCAGTTGGAAAGGCAAATGCTTGGGCGCGCTCAAGCTTATCTTCGACGACGATAAGGCTGCCGATCGGCTTGATTACAATATCGTCGATGAATTGGTTTGGGCCGGTTCTCTGTTTTTGAGCCAGTCGGCCAGGTTCGAAGAGGCCTTGAAGATGGCCTTCCGCGATCCTTTGACGGGCCTAAACAACCGCCGGGTTTTTCTGGAGGCTTTGGAGAGAGAATTCGGTCAAGCCAAGAGATACAATACTCAAGTGACCTTGCTTACTCTGGATATCGATCACTTTAAGGCCATAAACGATACCTACGGGCACCAAACCGGCGATGAAATCTTAAAATGGCTTTCCGGCGTCATCATGAGCGTGGTCAGGACCGGGGATCTTCCCGCTCGCATAGGCGGAGAAGAATTTGCGATCATATTGCCCAGAACCAGCATTCAACAGGCGACTATCCTAGCCGAGAGGCTGAAAGACGCGCTGGCGATCAGCTTAATCCCCAACTGCCCCGGCATTCTCCGACCCACCGTCAGCCAAGGATTAGCCGACATAGAGCATTTTTTAGTCACTTCCCCTCAAGATTTGATATACTGGTCAGACCAAGCCATGTACCTGGCGAAAAGAGACGGACGCAACACCATTCGAACGATCTCCGAACTACAAGCTAAATCAACTTTCCAGGATGTCGAGTATGTCTTCCAATGACGAGAGGCGAAAGGGCCTAAGGGCCAATCTACCAACCCAAATGTTGTTTAACGTGTTGGAATCGGTCAACGATTATTTCAGAGGCCAAGACTCCACCGTTAAACGTCTGGCGGCTTTAGACAGCGAGCCGACCCCCCAATTAACCAGCGCTTCTCAAATCCTGCTTAGCAGGATCGACAGAAAACTAAGCTTAATCCTGAGCATCCTAGCCGAGACGAACGCCAGAAAAATTTACATGAACCAAGCCTTGGTT
The DNA here is from genome assembly GCA_031269135.1 of Deltaproteobacteria bacterium. GTDB lineage: Bacteria > Desulfobacterota > Desulfarculia > Adiutricales > Adiutricaceae > JAISZP01. The sequence goes on from JAISZP010000188.1 coordinate 5,457, forward strand.
CAGGACATCTCGGAATTCGGCCTCTCTTTCGGGCACCACACGGAGTTTCCCATAGGGACCTTTTTGGAGATCGGTTTGGTGTTGCCGTATACCGAAGGGCGCCTGATGGACATCTTAGGTCGAGTGGTCAGGATCCTGCAACCTGCGGAAGACTCGACCGGCGATCGCCATATCTACGGTTTTGAATTCACCGACATTCTCAGCAGCGATCAAAACGAGATAGTGCAGTGGATCTTCACCAAACAGCGAGAGGAAATCCGTCGCCGCAGAGACAGGACTTAAAATCCCCAGCCGAGGCTCAAGCGCTGAAGGGTTCGCCATTTTACCGTTCACATTTTATAGTTCGCCGTTTTACGGCATTGCAGTTTTATCGTTTACAGTTTTCCGTTTTATAGTTCCTTATTTTTTTCAGCTAAGCTATAATGGCGAAGAGATTAAGAACGTCTCCACACGTGCGTTCATTTGAAAGAAAATGCCGTCAACTAAGCTATGATGGCGAAGAAATTAAAAAATGCCTCTTTATTCCTACGTTCATTTGAAAGAAAATGCTGATTGCGTTCATTCCCCTGACTTTGAAATCGAACAGCCGGCTAGAGACTTGAGCTTAACGGTTTGTCCTTGGTGCGGAACTCCGGTGGAGAGAGTGCTCTCGGCATGCCGAGTCAAAACGAAAAACTTC
>JAISZP010000211.1 GCA_031269135.1 Deltaproteobacteria bacterium
AATCTTTTCGAATTAGGCTCGCTTCCATGTGGAAGGATATGAAAAACGAGGCGGGGACATCAAAAACTAAGGTATGAATATGAAAAAAGGCGGCGACGTCAAAAAACGGTCGAATCTTAACCGGCGGCCAATTTCAAAAATCAAGGGCGCTCCATCATGCCCATCTCTTTCATGCCCATCACTGGGATGCCCATCACTCTCATGCCCATCTCTGGGATGCATCGTCGAATATATCTTTCCGACTTTGGCGATAGTCGATCTTCCGAACGACGAAAGCCGCCGCCTCGAAAAAATCCGGGCAACGGCTTTTAGAAAGATCGAAACTTAAAGCATATCAACCGCAACAACTCGGCGTCTCTTTCGGGACGCCGGAAACGGCCACAACTTCCTTGATGCTGGGGATGGCGGCCTTTATGGCCCTCTCCACTCCCATCTTTAGAGTCATCTGAGACATCGGACAACCGTGGCAGGCCCCCTTCAGGCGGACCTCGACTTTACCGTCATGAACGTTCACCAGTTCAATATCGCCGCCGTCAGCAACTAGAGAAGGACGGATTTTTCCCAAAACCTCTTCGACTTGAGCTTTGAGCATAATTATTCTCCTTAAAATATTGGGCATCTGCCCATTATTGAAATTATCACCGATGTTTAAGGTTGCTGTCAAGGTTTAAAAAAAAAGCCCCGAGGCCTAATTGAGACTACGCTACCGCAATGGCGTAATTGCGCGAAGCTTCGATATTTTTCGGAACAAACGCGAAAAAAAATTGGCGCATCATCTTGAAACCGCATAGGAAAATCAGGCGATACAGACAAATCCGCAATTCTTTCTAATCTTAAAAATCGAAAATTTCTAATTTAATTTTTCTTCAGCACTCGACAAACCGCATTACAGTGCTTATTATTTTATCAGAACCGGCCAGTGAAATTAAAAAGCTGCCTACCGAGGTATTTTTAATTACGGTCCGGCCCGGTAAAATCTATCATTGAACCTCAAATTCCATTTTTCTCCCAGAACTGGCAAGGAGATCAAAATGGCTTCTTATATGTTTCATAGCATCAATAGTCGCTGTTTGTCTTTTTAACCCCTGGTGGAATAAAGCGAGGTATTTGGTCAAAGCCATAATTATTAAACTTAATCTGGAAAAAATAAATGATCGTCACTTGTCCTAATTGTTCCGTGAAACTTAACCTAAACGCCAAACAAGCCGCCAAAAACCCTAACGCCTGGCTAAAATGTCCTAAATGCAAAGAAAGATTTCACAACCAATCGCTTGAGTTCATATCATCTTCTTTTACTGCCGCGCCTAACAAAGGGCAGTCTTCCAACAGCGCCAGACACAACAGCCTTTTAAACCAAGTGCTCGGCAAAATGAATCTCGCCTCCTACGCCAAGGAAAAAACGCCCAACGAGGATCCGAGTTCCATCCTGGAGTTGCTCCCGGTAGTCGAGGGTAAAAGGTCGAAAAAATCGCTGGTTTTGGGCGCGGTCGGAGTCTTGATCGGGTTATTCTTAATGGCGCTGGCCTTGATCTTCCATCAAGCCAAAGCTCCACCTCCCGCGCCTGTCCCCGATCATCAACAACCGGTCGCTTCATATTCCGAACAACAGTTATCCGAGGATCTGATATCGATCCGCAAGGAAATGACTCGACTTGGCAAAGTGAATATGCTCGTTGCGTATAAAGGGCGGGAGTCGAGGTTTATTAAATATTACCTAAACTTCTTAGCGCCGGAGATGTGCCAAGACATAACTTCGATTCATATAAAATCCAATAGAACGTCAGAGGGATTTAAGGCCCAGACGTTCTGCGCCGACCCAAGTCAAAAGTCGGCAGTCGTCGATATCGCCTGGAAGGGAAACGATATCGCGGTCTCGATAGATGGAAAAGAAGAAGTCGCCAACCTTACGGTCGTCTGGTGATTATTTTGGCCTGGTGATTATTTTGGTCTGGCGATTATTTTTCATGAGCGAACGAACGTAAAAACGCCGACTATTGGGGTACTCAGACTATTGAGGCTCTCCGACTATTGAGGTTCTCCGATAGATTCAGGGCTTACCGACCAGGGAACATTAACCAAATCGATGCAGCGCCCATCCGGCCCCTTCCAGCTTTTGCCGCCCAAGGGACCGCAATACTCCGGCGTTTCAATCCACATGTTGCCTATCGTCTCGCCGAGGCATTTTTTCCACTGAAAACAGTTGCCGCGATTGTAGGGGTTGGGCCGCGCGGCTATTATGACGACTTCATCGGCTGCCGACTCTGGGGCCGGTTTTGAGGCCGGCTTTGAGGACGATTGTGACGGCGGAGCGAACGACACGACAAAGAACGCGGCTGCAAGCACAATTATGGACAATAATTTTAACGACATAAATATTCACAACAGACCGTAAGCGATATTATTTCGCCGGTCCGTCGGTTGGAGTTTCTTGGGATAACTGTTGTTGGGGCGCAATTATTGAGGCATAGCTCGCTTCTGCGATTTCAATCGGTCCTCGATTTCAATCACCTGCTCATCAATGTATGCGCCGATATCGAAATAACGTCTAAGAAAATTCTCTATGTTTGAAAACAGCACGATATTTCCGTACTTGTAAGCATAGTCTTCTTCGCCCTTGTACACGACGACTCTTCTAACCGCGAAGCTGCCGTCGATACCGATCGTTTCAAGAATCTCTCGATTCAATAGATGCTTGGCTTCGTTCGCGTGAAAGTGCGCCTTGTCGATTTTCGACTTGCTCTTCACTTCAACCAAAATGACTTTTTTCGTTTCGCGATTGACTAATGCAGCATCAATTTCTCTTCCGAGAGGGTCGTGATACCTAAATAGTTTGTCTTTGCCTTTGAGGGAGAGCAGCAGATGACAATACACGATGTTTGCGTTCAGGCTACCCTCGGCGGCTTGCTCTAAAGCGTCGACGAATCGTCGCTGTTTGATGTTCGTCAACGTGAGAATCGCCGCCTTAGTTTCTTGCACCGCAAAGTTCATAAGAGCGTTGTGCGCAAAGTACAGCGCACGACGACCTCTCGTCAAATCAGAGGCGCCTGTCGAGCTTTCGACCAAGCACCCGATTCTTATCAAAAATTCTGTCAGTGCGTCAATCGTCCCGCCCGGCTCTTGAATCTTTTGGAATTCTTCGTAAACGCTCAGCGACTCAGCTATTCGCTCCTTAACGTCACGCTTGTCCTGTTTCGTACGCCTGCTCGACGCTTCGCCCAAACCGGGCATATTCCTTCCGTCGAAATCTAAGATGAAATTCTTACGAATCGGTCCTGCGACCGTCGCTTCAAGTATGCTTATAATAGCCTTAAAAATGACGGTTTCATCGACGCCAAAAAGCCTTTTATAGTAATCCCCTTTGGCGCCAGGATTTTCATCGCAATGCTTCAAAGCGCGCACAAGATTGTTGACGACCGCAGACTGCACGAATCGCTCCATCGCTGAAGCAGCATTCGTTTCCGTCGAGATGACGGACTCGGCGACGCCTGCTTCATCATTTGATGAAAAGACGCCGCCGGATGTTTTGTATTCATCGTAGCTCTGACCGAGCACACGATTAAACTCGGCAAAGCTGTTTCGATTCGTGGGAAAACGAACATAGCGATGATATAATGCTCTATCCATCGTCAGCCATAACTCGAAATTGTCGGTTCCGGATATTACGATTTTTATTCGATTATCAGGGACAAGAGTGTCGGCCCAAGCAGCGCAACCGTTAAGACAGCCGATTACATACGGAGCCTCGTTTAAGAAGAAATGCGTCACGCCTTGTTTGGCGAGACGTTCGATTTCGTCGTTGACCGACTGGATATCCGCATTGTCGTATGTGAAGCGAGCATACGCGACTTCATGTCCTTTCTCCATCAGTTCTTCGGCGGCTTGAAGCATTCCGACCGTTTTGCCTGTAGAGCGCAGGCCGAATACAAGCCCGACCTTAGCTGTGTAGTTTCCGTCAAGGCAGTATTTTATGACAGATGAGACGAAAGCTCTTCTTTCAAACTTTGCGTCGTTCGGCGCTGTTTGCGTCTGAATAACGTTCGCAAGCGCCGCTCCGGTCGAAAAGTATCTGGTTGTTTTCTTGCCCATTATTCGCCCCT
>JAISZP010000125.1 GCA_031269135.1 Deltaproteobacteria bacterium
AACGCTCCTGTGAGCTGAGCTTAAAATCGAATACAACAAATTTTTGACTGTGGTTTTGCCCACTGAGCCGGTCACCGCGACGACGGTCGGGTCCACTTCGTTTCTGAGGGCCAGCGCCAAGGCCCCTAAAGCTTTTACGGTATCGGAGACCCTAATGACGGGTCTGTTCATCGGAAGAGGTCCAACCTCGCGGTCGACTACGCAGGCTATGGCCCCCCGCGCGCAGGCGTCACTGGCAAAGTCGTGTCCGTCGAAACGCTCCCCTTTGATGGCCACGAAAACGTCTCCGCCTCGGACGGCGCGAGTATCTGTGCTGACGGCCTGGACTATTTCCTCTTCATATTCTTCTTCATCCGCAGCGATTGCTCCGTAGGACAGCGCGCCTTGCATGTGGCGAGCGATATCCTTCAAGCTCAGTTTATGAGCCGCAAAACCCCTTCCGCTTCCAAGTTCCCCCGTCATGACGAACTAACTCTTCCCTTGCGAGCGCAGAGCCTGGAGAGCCTCGGTCCGATCGTCGAAAGGAAATTTTTCCCTGCCGATTATCTGATAGGTTTCATGGCCTTTACCGGCGATAAGCGCTATATCGCCTCTCTCCATCAAACTTGCGGCAAGTTGGATGGCCTTCCTTCTATCGGCCTCTATTATGAACTCTCCTTTTTTGACGATCTTTGGATTTTTTGAGGTGGTCAAACCTAGAGACGTCAGCCCCTCGGCGGCTTGGCCTATGATCGAGAGGGGATCTTCCGTTCTGGGGTTGTCGGAGGTTAGAATAACCACGTCCGCGTCTTGGCCGGCTTGCCGCCCCATCAAAGGTCTTTTTCCTCGGTCTCTGTCGCCGCCGCAGCCGAAGACGACTATAAGGCGCTTGGGACCCAGCTCTCTTAAAGCGCCTAAAGCGGCCTTCAAGGCCGCAGGTTTATGGGCGTAATCGACCAAAGCCAAGTAATCGGGATTCGAGCCGACTTTTTCCAGGCGCCCAGGAGCGCCGACAGCTTCACTCAGCGCTCTTTGGGTTGTCTCCCAGTCGAGACCGAAGATTTCGCCTAACGCGACCGCGCCAAGCAAATTCAAGGCGTTGAATTTTCCAAGAAGCGGAGAAGTCAGCTTATGGGTTTGCCAGGCGCCTTTGACGTTTACGGCGACGTCCATCGAAAGGCCAAAACGTCCAAGCTCCAAGTTCGAACCCCGAACCAGACAGTCGGAGTTGAAACCGTAACTCAAGGCCCTATGCTCTCGAATATGATCAATCCGCTCGGACGGGTTCGCTTCATCAAATAGTCTCGCTTCATTAGAAAGGCTCGCTTCATCAAATATGCACATTTCCTCAAACAGTCTCGCCCCGTAAGGGTCGTCTGTGCAGATGGCGCATGAGGGAAGCGCCCCAGACAGATGAGAGATCATGAGCTTTCTTTTGGCCTGAAAGTAACTCTCCATATCTTCGTGATAATCAAGGTGGTCTCTTGAAAGGTTGGTGAAGAGTCCGGCTCTGAATTTCATGTCCCCTAAGCGGCCGATAGACAAAGCGTGGGAGGAGACTTCCATTATCGCCGCCTGGCAACCGCTTTCCGCCATCGAGGCCAGCGTCCGATAAAGAAGGGGTCCTTCGGGGGTCGTGTTGGGAGCGTCGAGTTTGCCTCCGGGCCAGCGAAAATCGACCGTGCCTATGACGCCTGCGCGAACGCCCGCCTGGGTCAGCATGCTCTCGAAGAGGTAGGAAATCGTCGTCTTGCCGCTGGTGCCGGTAAGACCGACCAAGGTCATCTTTTCATCGGGATTTCCGTAGAGTCGGCGAGCCAGGCGGCTGATCAACCATCTAAAATTCTCTTTAGGCGCGACAATTCTTGGACCTATATCCGGCATGTCCGGCTCGGTCAACAAAACGGCTGCGGCGCCGTTTTCCTTGGCCTGTCTTATGTAATCTCTGCCGTTTCGGCTCGCCCCTTCAACCGCCGCGAACAAATCTCCCGGCCCCGCCAACCGGCTGTCTTCGGTCAAACCCGACAACTGCGGGTCGCCGTCCCCTCTGCATGCAAGTTTCAGACTCTGGGACAGTTCCTTCAATCTCATCTGCTCGGCGCCTCGAAGACCACTCTGGCCATCTGTCCTTTGACCACCGGCGCTCCACCGGGCGGGTGCTGCGTCACCGATATGCCGCTGCCGTGATATTCCAAAGCCATATGATACGGAGTCATCAGATCCAAGACCTCGCGCATCGAAAGACCTGCCAGGTTCGGCATCACGCCCGTCCCCCCATCGTCGCCGGGCGGCCTGACGTCGATGTCTTGATTTTCGCCGACAGGTTTGGCGAACTCGAACTGAGGCGAAGTCAACGTCATATCCTCCAAAGGCTTGACGGGACCATCTCCTTTATCGCCCTGAGGCAAAATGACTTTCACATAATTGTAGGAAGTGCGCTCGGACATTAAAACTCCCGGCGCTCCGGGTTCGGGGCGGTCCAAGACCGGCCAAGCGGGTTCGCTTGGGGTTTCCACCGGCGGGATATCCAAAAGAGGCAGAGACTGGCTCATTATTTCCTTAAAGACCGGCGCCGCCACCTCGCCTCCGTGGTAGGCGGGGTAAGGCTCGTCCAAAATCACCAAAATGCAGAGCTCGGGATTGTGATAGGGGGCGACGCCCACGAAAGAAGCGACATATTTGCCGCTGGCGTAGCCTTTGCTTCCGATGTCGACTTTTTGAGCCGTCCCGGTCTTGCCGGCCACCGGATACTCTTCAATGTCGGCTCTTCGTCCCGTGCCGCCCTTCATGACCGCCATACGGGTCATGGCCATGACCTGGCGGGCGGTGAGCGGGGAGACGACTTGCCTTACGATCTGAGGCGGACGATGCTCGATGGTGTTTCCCTGGGCGTCGATCACTCTGGAAACCAAACTGGGACGCATCAAGACGCCGTCGTTGGCCAGCGCGCTCGCGGCCATGACAAGCTGCAAGGCCGTAACCGATATGCCCTGTCCGAAACTGATGTTGGCGGCATCAAGCACGTGCCATTTCGATGGAGACCGCAACATTCCGGCCGACTCTCCCGCCGGGTAGCTCAGGCCCGTCTTCTGCCCGAATCCGAACTTGTTGAGATAGCTGTAGAGTTTATGAGAGCCGAGCCTTTCGCCGATCTTGCTGGCCCCGATGTTGGAGGATTTTTTGACGATCTCGCTTACCGAAAGATCTCCGTAGATCCCTGTATCTCTGATGGGCTGGTGAGTGTCTATTTGGTACAGACCGTTTTCGCAGAAAAAGACCGTATCGGGATTGACCAACCCCTCTTCGAGAGCCGCCGAAACGGTGAATATCTTTAAGGTGCTTCCCGGCTCCAAGGGATCGGTCAAGACTTTGTTGCGGCGATCGGCCATATCCGAAAGAGAGTAATTGTTGGGATCGAAGGAGGGGTAGACGGCTGAGGCCAATATTTCGCCTGTGCTGGGTTTGACCACGATCGCCATGGCGCTTTTGGCGTTGTTTTCGATGGCCGCCTTGGCGATGGCCTTTTCGGCGATGTTCTGAATCCGCATGTCCAGAGTAAGCACGACCGAGGCGCCTTTGGGCTGATCGATGACTTGTCCGGGCTCGTCCACAAAGATTCGACCGAACCCGTCTCTTCTGACTTTAACTTTGCTGGGATCGACCACCAGCTTATCTTCCAAAGCCAGCTCCAAGCCTTCCAAACCGTTTCCGTCGTTGCCCACAAAACCCAAAAAATGGGAAGCCAGAGTCCCGTTCGGATAATCCCGCCGGTATTCCTTGATCAGACCTACTCCCTTTATGCCTAAAGCCTTGACCGCTTGAGCCTCTTGAACCGTGACATGGCGCTTTAAGTAAGCGCTGTTTTGAAGCCTTTCGAGTTTTTTGTTGATCGTTTCATAATCCATGTACAAAGCCGTCCAGAGCTTATAGGCCGTGTCCCCGACGTCTTTCAGGGCCCTACGATCCACGAAGACGGAATCCACCGCGACCGATGTCGCGAGCTTTTCCCCATTGCGGTCGAAAATATCTCCTCTGACGTACCCTAAACTGTAGAGCCTGTGCGTGGAGCCGCTGGCCCTTTTCGTCAGGTAATCGCTGTGGATCACCTGCAGCCTTATCGCTTGACCGATGATGGCCAAAAAACAGATGATGAAGCAGCCTAAGATGAAGTAGAGCCTATATTTATGTGAATCCGGCAGGGTTTTCATGGAAACTCACGAACTTTTTGTTGAAGAACAAAGGCTGAAAACGCTCGTAAAATATTCAATGCTTGCATATTTAAGCGTTACATATGCAACAGTTACATATTTAAATAGTTATTCACTCAATGATGACGATCTGTCCCTTGCTCGGGGTCACCAAACCAAGAGACTCTCTGGCCACGACGTCAAGATCCTCGAAGACGGTCAATCTAGCCATATCGGCTTTAAGCTCTCGGTTGATTTCCGTCAGTCTCACCTTTTCGTTGGTGAGCCTTGAGACCTCACGACCGAGTCGGTTGTGGTTTATGGCCAAGTAAATAAAAGCCGCAAAACAAAATATGCTCACCAAGCTTATGAAAGACACCACCAAAAACTTTTTAAACGGCATCAGAGTCACGCGCTCTTGAGGCTCAAGCTCCAACTCCGGCTCGTTTTGCTCCAAAGCCGCCCGCTGTCTTACGATTTTGTTTTGACGAATTTCTTTCTGGGTGTTTTTCCAAACGGGATTGGCGGCCCTGTCGGCGGCAGTCAAAAAAGTTTTTCTGTTGGTCTCCCATTTCCTAGCTACAGCCATCTTGTCGTCGCTCCAAAAAAATGCCGGCTTAAAAAAAATGCTCTCTCGAAAAAGCGGCTGAAAAAAATGCTCTCAAAAAAACTGACTCAAAAAAGACGTCTCAAAAAAAGTTCTCTGAAAAAAAGTTCTCTGAAAAATGCTCTCAAAAAAAATACGGACTCAAAAAATCTCTAAAAAAAACATCTTAAAAAAACTCTAAAGAGCTTCAGCAACTCTTAATTTGGCCGATCTGGCCCGGCGATTATCAGCCGTTTCGGTTGCCCCGGGTTTGACGAACTTAGGACCTATCTGCCTCCAAAGACTATTGCCGCTTTTTTCTCCTTTAAGATCGTCGACAGTGAAAATTTCGTCTTTCTCCTCGTGTTTTTGTTTAGTCATATTTCCGTCGTCGTCGAAAGAGACCCTTCCAAAAACCGATTGGCCCTTAAAAGCGTTTTTGACCAGCCTATCTTCCAATGAATGAAAACTAATCACCGCCAAACGACCGCCCTTGTTGAGGCATTTATGGGCGTCATTCAAAAAGCGATCCAGCGACTCCAGTTCCCGGTTTACGGCCAACCTCAGGGCCATAAACATCTTCGTCGCCGGATGAATTCGAGGAGGCCGGCCCCGAATCGGCGAGACTCTCAGCGCTA
>JAISZP010000286.1 GCA_031269135.1 Deltaproteobacteria bacterium
TGGTTGGTTGATTGAAAATCAGGATTCCTGATTTTAGCTAGCTCGTTAAACACAGTACGTTCAGTTATTCCCAGCAAGGTAGCCAATTCATCTGCCGTGTAACGATTATCCGACAGTATGGCGCCTATAATACCTCGCCTGTAGTCTCGTATTTCAGTGGAATTATAGACTAAATCAAATGCCCTTTTCAGTTCTTCATCGGTTAATTTGATTTTTTTTGTCATGGATCGCCTCCATAACAATATTATACATCACTGAAATCTTGAATGCAACTTAGAATAAGAAGAGCGCCGATCGTAGTCTTGCAAGACGGAAGAATTATATCATACCGAATGCTTTAAGGGAAAATATGCCGCCCAACAGCGCTTTCAGAAAAAGGCCGACGGGCTGGGTCTTTATGATGCGGGGTCTTTATGATGCTAGGTCTTTGAGAATGCCTGCTCTTTATGACGCCGAGCGTTTATGATATTGTGCGCGTCTAAAACCAAGGGCGCGCAATGACCAAGGATGAGACTTCATGTCGGCGACCATGTCCGTCGGCGTCGGCGATGAAACGGCGCCGGCGATTGATGGCCGCAATTCTCAAAAGGTCTCAATGCTCGTCAACAAATTTTGGAAAAAGATTTTGGAAAAGGATTTTGATTTGACGGATGAAATTGCTCCCAGAACGCTGAAGAATTCTCAAGCAATTTTACAATTTTGGCTTTCACCATAGAAAAATAATAGATCTGGTCTTGATATTCTTTGTTAAATACTTTAAAATCAAATAGACTTTGTAAGTGCCCTTGTAAAGTCTATGTTTAGTTTTGCCCCTCACCAAAAAAATAAAAGCAAATCAGCTGTTTAAAGCATATTATTGTTAGGCGTAAAGATTAAAAACAATAGTAAAATTGTTTTTTAATTAAAATATAGTGTCTTGAGAAAATATGGGCGCTCTTTTTAATTGATCTGTAAGTCATTGTTCGTCATGTTTTGAACGATAATTTCCTTGCGTCACGATAGAACGGTTACTAGTCGCTTTTTCACCCTTAAATGTTTTTCCCCTTTAAGCCTAGATGTTGGATGGGGACTTCACTAAGTTGAGGATCGCTTTCTATGGCCATGCAGAAACCTCAGATCAGCGCCTGCATTGACGGCAAGCCCCACTCCTGGATGGTTGTGGCGGAAGAGTCTTTGCAGAATGGTGATATAGTTAAACTAGAACACCGCTGGTGCAAGAAATGCGGCTGTCTTACCCAGGTGGGGATAAGCACCGAGGGTCAACCGGTAGTGGCGGTAAACGAGGCCGGCACTCCACATTTAGCCGTGCCTCGAATCTTGGACGTCATGATCAAATGACGGAGTCAGGCTCCGATCAAGCTCTCCATTCCCCTTTAAAACCGACGTTGTCGCTGACGTTAAGGCATAAAAGCCGTCGAAAAAAAGGCTTTGATTCTTTAAATCGCTTAAAGAAAGACAGCCCGGAGGTTTCCTCGCAGCGAGGAGTGGCCCGGGCTGGTTTATTTTTGCGGCCCGCTTAACGTTTTCGCCCATCTTTTCCATGTTTCCGGCGCGTTCCATAGCGCTTTCTCTCCTTGTCGAGGATTCTCCATATTTTTCGCCCTTTTGGCTGGTTTGGCTTTAGAAATTTCATGAACGGCATTAAAATTCGCAACGTGGCCATCATCGCCCATGTCGATCACGGCAAAACAACTTTAGTGGACGCTTTACTGTGGCAGAGCGGCCTTTTTCGCGACAACCAGACTGTTCAAGAGAGGATCATGGACAGTTTGGATCTGGAACGGGAAAAAGGCATCACCATAATGGCCAAAAACACCTCCGTAGTGTATGGCGGCTACAAAATCAACATCGTCGACACTCCCGGTCATGCGGATTTCGGCGGCGAGGTCGAACGAACTCTGACGATGGTCGACGGCGCTTTGCTTTTGGTCGACTCCTCTGAAGGCCCCTTGCCTCAGACCAGATTCGTGCTTCAAAAGGCCCTGGAAAAGCGCTTGCCGATAATTTGCGTCGTCAATAAGATAGATCGCCCCGATCGCAGGCCTGAGGAGGTCTTGGACGAGATCTACTCGCTTTTCATCGATCTCGACGCCGACGACGCCCAATTGGAATTTCCCGTCCTTTACACCAACGCCAAGATCGGCGCCGCTTGGACCGATCTGGACCAGGCCTTGAGCGGCGGCGCAAGCAGCTTGGAATGCCTCTTTGAGGCCATCGTCAAAAATATTCCGGCGCCTGTCGGAGACCCGGACGCCGGCGCCCAGTTTCTGGTCACCAACCTTGAATGGTCGGATTACGTCGGTCGCCTGGCCATAGGACCCTTGAGGCGAGGACGCCTAAAGGCCGGTCAGGACGTCGTGTTGATGAAAGAGGGGAAAGTCTCTCAGCGCTGTCAACTCAAAGTGCTCTACACTTACCGAGGACTGATGCGGGTTGAGACTCAGCTCGCCGAAATAGGCGATATAGTGGCCCTGGCGGGTCTCCCTGAAGCTTTTATAGGAGATACCGTAGCCGACCCTGAAACTCCCGAGGCCCTCCCTCCGGTGATAGTCGACGAGCCGACGCTGACCATGGAATTTTCTCCCAACACCTCTCCGCTGGCAGGTCGCGACGGTCATATTCTCACCTCAAGGCAGATTAAGACTCGTCTCGACAAGGAAGCGTTGTTCAACGTCTCGATAAGAGTGTCTCAGGCCGACGAAGATTCCGCCGAGGTCTTCAAAGTCGGGGCCAGAGGCGAACTTCAATTGGCCGTTTTAGTGGAGACCATGCGACGGGAAGGCTTTGAGCTTACTCTGGGACCGCCTCGCATAATCGTCAAAGACGAAGACTCCAATCCCAAGGAGCCGCTGGAGTTGGCCGTTATCGACGTGCCGGAAGAGTACGTGGGGATTGTGACCGAGAAGTTGACGGCCCGTAAAGGGAAGGTGGTCAAGTTGGCTAACCATGGCTCAGGCCGGGTTAGGCTGGAGATGGAGGTTTCCACCAGAGGACTCATCGGCTACAGAAGTCAGTTTATGACCGACACCAGAGGAGCGGGACTGCTAAACACCATGGCTATAGGCCACACTCCTTGGCAAGGACCGATAAAGGGACGCCAAAACGGCTCTTTGGTGGCCGATAGGCAGGGGGTGGCCGTAACTTACGCCCTCTACCATCTCCAACCAAGAGGATTGATATTCGCCAGTCCCGGCGACGTCGTCTACAGCGGCCTCATCGTGGGAGAAAACTCCAGAGCCGAAGATCTTTGGGTCAACCCCTGCAAAGAGAAAAAGCTCACCAACATCAGAGCCAGCGGCAGCGACGAGGCCTTGAGGTTGACGCCTCCGAGAAAGCTTTCTCTGGAAGAAGCCATTGAATACATCAAACAAGATGAGGTGCTCGAGGTGACTCCGAAAGCGGTGAGGCTGAGAAAAAAGAGCTTGACGCCGAAATAAGCGCTTTTTGCCCTATTCGCCGACATTTCCCCCAAACCGTATCGCTGAAATTCACGTTCGCGCAGCTGCTTCATTTCATTCAATTATTCGCTCAGAAGGTTTTTTGGTTAACCCGGG
>JAISZP010000308.1 GCA_031269135.1 Deltaproteobacteria bacterium
TCGCAATTATCTGCCGATTATTTAAATACGTCTAAATGATAGTGAATTTTAAACATGTTATAGATTATTTACGGCTTGTTCCAATCACCTGCAACGCAGATATTTTGTTGGATTCGGCAAGTCGAATCCTGCGGCAGCCCAGGATATTTAGCTCGTCAGTCGCTAAGAATCAGTAAAATACTCAATCTTTTCGCCTAAACGATAAAATAAACGACTTTTGTAGGAGCTGATTAGACCGCAAAGTTGCAATTAACACGCATACGTTCAACTTTTCATCTCTTACAAACTGCACATATCGCTAACTAATCTTTCAGCGCGTTAAATTATAAAACAAACGTGAATAAATCACATAAAATAACGATTTATAGTTTTCCTTCACATTGCTGACGATAGTTTTCATCCCCAAAGATTCCAAACTTAATAAGTTTGGTCTATTCTAGGTGGAGATGCAAGTTTTAGGCCGAATTTGAACGAGCGTTTTTTCAGAGACCCTAAAACCTCTCTGAGAAATTTTTTTTAGAAAAATCGCGACTAAGCGCTCGTAAGCATTCGTTGCGAAATAAACTTCTCGCTAGTTCTTAGTAAAGAGCGTTACCCAAAAGTCAACGTAGAGTCTAAATAGCGGTTAGCACGCAGCGGCGAGATGCTGGAGCCGTCAGGGCGCCCAATGTCTGCTGGCGACTTGCAGGAACTCCAGGGCGCTCCCAGGATCTCCAAAGAGTTCCCGGGCTACTTGCAGAGACTCCAGGGCGCTCCAAAGCGCTCCAGATTACTTGCAGGGTCTCCAGGGTCTTCAAGGACTCCAGGGTCTCCCGAATCTCCAAAGAACTCCAAAGAAGGTCCCTACTTCTCTAAATGCCGTAACTTTCAAGCGCTATAACTTGTAAGCTCTATAACTTGCAAGGCGGCATCCTCCATAACCCCTTCTCAAGCCGCAGTTTGACCAACAGCCTCGATCGCGCTCTGGGTTTACAGTCAGCTAGGCGGCAAGGCGCACAATTAGATTCGCATTAGGCTGCTTGGCGCAAACCCCGCTCCTGACAATGGCCCTCTGGAAGCATCGAATATTTGAAGGGCGGTAAAAAGACGGACGGACTCAGCGGGCGAAAAGGGCCGCGCAAGCCTGCCAATTGGAGGGAAAGTAGAAATGAATGTAAGTCGCCGTCAGACGCTTCAATCGATAGACGGCCTCGCCTAACTGGTTGCGTCCATCATGCCTGACTCCGAAAGTGAGGGGGGATAAATCCGTGGAAAGGGTGGAATGATGGAAGCAGTGGCCTCTCAAGGTCCCTTCGGGCAGTTGGGCGCTCATCAGCCCCAGCCCCATAAGTTTTCCAGTAAGCTCAGCTCTTGCGGGGAGCAACCCGACCATGCGGCGACGCTTTTGGCCGTAACTAAGAGATTCCAATAAATACAACAACCCGCCGCATTCGGCGAGTATCGGCTTGTTTTGGCTTTGGTGGAGCAGTATATCGTCGATTAAAAGCCGATTGTCGGCCAGGGAGTCCAAATGTAGTTCAGGGTATCCGCCTGGAAGATAGAGGCTGTCGCAAGTAGGCAGTCCGTCTCCGTTTATGGGAGAAAAGAACAGCAGCTGGGCTCCCATAGCCTCCAGCAGGTCGATGTTCGCCTGATAAATGAAACTGAAAGCCGCGTCTCTGGCTATCGCGATTTTAACGCCCGATAGGGCTTTAGGCGGGGCTGTCGCGCCGGATTTAAAAAACTCAACCTCCCTAGGCATGGTCGCGACCCCTTGCTCGGCTAATTGCTCGGCGGCCAAGTTCAATCTGCGGTCAAGGTCGGTTAATTCAGAAGCCTGCACCAACCCAAGATGTCGACTCGGCAGCTCAAGTTCGTCCTGACGCCTCAAAGCGCCGCGCCAAGTCAGCTCCGGCGGCAATGAGTCCTTGATTAATTTAGCGTGATGATCACCGGCGACCCTGTTGGCCAGCGCGCCGGCAAAAGCGAGAGAGGGCCGAAAACGAGACAATCCGAAAGCTACGGCGGCGAAGGTTTGAGCCATAGCCTTGGCGTCGATGACCGCCAAAACCGGAAGAGAAAACAGCTCGGCCAGATCTGCCGCCGACGGGGACCCGTCAAAAAGCCCCATTACCCCTTCCACAATGATCAAGTCCGCTTCGCCGGCCGCTTGCCACAAAAGGTCCCTACAGTTTTCTTCGCCCACCATCCACAAATCCAACTGATGGACCGGCGAGCCGCAGGCGGCGGCCAAAATGGTGGGATCCAGAAAATCCGGTCCGCATTTAAAAACTCTGACCCGTAGGCCGGCATTGTGGTGAAGTCTGGCTAAGGCGGCGGTGACCGTGGTCTTGCCTTGACCTGAACTGGGAGCGGAGATCAAGACGGCTGGACACCGACGGACTGGCGTTTTTTCCGTCATATCTTCACGTTTTTTCTGGCCAGGCTCGCCAAGGCGTTGACCGTAGCGGCAGCGACGTTAGAGCCGCCCTTTCGGCTGCTATTGGTGATGAAAGATGAAACAGCGGATTGAGCCAAAGCCTGCTTGGCTTCCAAGGCATTGACGAAACCTACCGGCAACCCGATTATCAATTCAGGCCTAGGCAATGACGGCTCGAGAGAAAGGCGTTCCAATAGACGAAATAGAGCTGTCGGAGCGTTGCCGAAGACCCAGACGGCTTTTTGGCCGTCGTTTAAAACCTCGGAAAAAGCCAAATCAACCGCAGCCATCGCCCTCGTCATGCCGGTTCGCTTGGCTTCATCGACGGCGCGCTTATCGTCGATGAGACATATCAGCTTGTTGCCGAACTCCTGAGGGTTTTTTAAATTGATGCCGCTTAGGGCCATGTGGGTGTCGGTCAAAATGACCGCTCCTTGCTTTATGGCTTGAACCCCGGACTTGATCGCATCGGGGCTGATGACGACGTCCTTGACGTAATCAAAATCAGCCGAGGTGTGAACCAGACGCCGAATCAAGGTCCAGCTGACGCTGTCCCAATGGTGGTCGCCGGCTTGACCATCAATGATGGCGAAACTTTTAGCTTCAATATCGGCGGGGTTTAGTTTCCAGTCGACTTGGACCATAAAAAACTCCGAAAAACAAGCAAGCAATAAGAGTAAGGTCGCTTAAACAAACTGCGCTTTGAGTGAAAATGTTCGTCGGCGGATTTCGACGAGAGCGTTCGTCTCGCTTTTCCATATCTTTTTGAGTGTCAGCATTGAGTATAATCGTCGAGTATAAGCGTTGAGTATTCGCATTGAATATCAGCATTTAATATGTTTAGCCGATGCGGCGCCTGACGATCGATAGCGAATCATTCAGACGATTCTGTCGCGAATGCCGAGCAACGCCGTGATTGAACTGCCGGAGAACCAAGCTGCGATAAAAAAGATTTATGCCTGCCGCGGCTTTTGTCTGCGGAAAAAGGAGCGCGTCAAAAAGCGACGAGATTGCCGAATTCAGAAACGCAGTCGCGGGCAAAAATAATTGAGGCCATGACCATATATCCGAATTTTAAGCTGGAGCGCTTGGGTCGCTTAATTTTATTTCAACGCTGAATCACTTCGACTCGACTCGGCCAGGCGCGGAGTCCTCACCCATAAATCTTTCGGACCCG